>CAIXFB010000191.1 GCA_903918595.1 uncultured Actinomycetes bacterium | reverse complement strand
TCCTCTATGCAGGGGTGGTCACCGGGGCCTATTCGGGGGTCATCTGTCTGATTCTCTACGTCTTCGCCCGCGTGATCGGGGTGCCCTTTGAGGTGCAGGGTGTGGGCGGGGTTGCCGTTTTGCCCTGGATCGTCGTTCTGCTCATCCCGCTGGCAGCCGGTGTGGCCGGAGCTGCTCTCGCCGGGCTGCTGCGCGGTGTGCGCTTTGGTGGCCGCATCGTGTTGCTCATCGGCACGGTGCTCGCGCTACTTTCCTGCATCAGCCCAATCGTTCAACCGGCCGAGGTGATCTGGTCCACGCGCATTTGGCTGCTCGTGATGCATGTGATCACCTGGCTGCTCGTTGTTCCCCAGATCGCGCGGATCGTTGGCGATGCTGATCCGGGCGCATTCGAAGAACGAGAGGAGAACTGATGTCGACGGATGTGAACATCCCGCAGCGCAGTGCCTTCACCGCTCTCGTGGTTGCGATGCGTCCGCGGCAATGGGCAAAAAACGTTCTTGTGTTTGCTGCACCACTTGCAGCCGGTTCACTTTTTGAACCCTCAGTTCTGTGGCCTTCGATCGGTGCCTTTGTTGCGTTCTGTTTGATTTCGAGTGCAACGTATTTACTCAACGATGTGCGCGATGTTGCATCCGATCGTGATCATCCAACAAAGCGCGCTCGGCCGATCGCTGCTGGGCAACTCGCGCCGGGAGTTGCGATCGCGGCAGCGGGGGTGCTCGCTATTGCAGCTCTTGCACTCTCGTTCTGGATTTCACTTGCACTCGCCGGCGTAATCGTCGCCTACGCGGTCTTCACCATCGCCTACTCCCTGTTCCTCAAGCACGAGCCGGTGATAGAACTTGCATTGCTCGCTATGGGTTTCTTATTGCGCGCGATCGCAGGTGGTGCCGCATCTGATCTACCGATCTCGCAGTGGTTCCTGATCGTTGCTGGCTTTGGCTCATTGTTCATGGCCGCCGGAAAGCGTTATAGCGAACTGCACCGCACGTTGGAAGAGACCGCCGACGGTGCTCACACTCCTAGCAGTCACACCCGGCGCAGTCTTGACGGCTACACCCTCGGCTACCTGCGCTTCGTATGGGCAACTGCAGCCGCAGTGACTATCACCGGTTACTGCCTGTGGGCATTCGACGTTGCGGCAACCCCCGCCAGTTTCCCGTGGGCGGAGTGGAGCGTGCTTCCTTTTGTGCTCGCCATTTTGCGGTACGGAGTTGTGGTGGATCGCGGTGAAGCGGAAGCACCTGAGGATGCAGCGCTTGGCGACAAAGTGTTGCTCGCCCTCGGCCTGATCTGGTTGGTGCTATTCGGTTTAGGTGCGTCAGGCGTATGAGTAAGCACGACGTGAACAACGTGAGCGACGCAGCCTCGCCGCTACTCCGCACAGAAGACGAGGAACTGCTCACCGGATGGGGACGCACCGCTCCATCTATGGCGTTCGTCCGTGAACCACACAGCATCGAAGACGTGCAAACAGCAATCGTGCACGCAGGAGCACGCGGAGTGCTGGCTCGCGGGCTTGGCCGTTCTTATGGTGATGCTGCGCAGTCCGGCGGCGCCACGGTGCTGCGCATGCCGTCGATGAACACGTTCACTCTTGATCCTGCGACTGCAACGGTCACTGCCGATGCGGGCGCGAGCCTCGATGAAATTCTTACCGGCATCGTGCCGCACGGATTCTTTGTGCCTGTCACGCCGGGCACGCGGATGGTCACGGTGGGTGGTGCGATCGCGGCAGACATCCACGGCAAGAACCATCACGTGGATGGCAGCTTTGGTTCGCACGTCACGTCGTTAACTCTGATTGATGGCACGGGTGCAATTCGCACACTTTCGCCCACCGATATGTTGAACAGCAACGAGTTCTGGGCAACCGTGGGTGGCATGGGTTTGACCGGAGTGATCGTTCAAGCAACGTTCAACGTGATTCCGATCCAATCGGCCTTGATGAGTGTTGATACCGAGCGGGGTACAAACCTCGACGAGCTCATGGCCAAGATGATCGATGCCGATGCGCGCTACCGCTACAGCGTCGCGTGGATCGACAGCGTCTCAACCGCTGGGCGGGGGGTCATTACGAGTGGTGAGCACGCAACCCTCGATCAACTTACCTCGGCAAAGCGCAGTACCGCACTGGTCTATGACCCGAAAGTTGTGGCAACCGCACCAAAGTTCATTCCCGGCGGCTTGATCAACAAACTTTCAATGCGCGCATTCAATGAAGCCTGGTTTCGCAAACACCCGAAGTCGAGAGCAGGCGACATCCACAGCATCGCCGCGTTCTTCCATCCACTCGACGGCGTGCAGGAGTGGAACCGTGTGTATGGGCCGGCCGGTTTTCTGCAGTACCAATTTGTTGTTCCTGACTCTGCCGGGCATGTGATCGGAGAAGCGCTAGCTCGCCTGCGCGCAGTGGGCGCACCCAGTTTTCTGACCGTGCTCAAGAGGTTCGGCCCAGCAAACCCGGCACCACTGTCCTTTCCCGAGAAGGGCTGGACCCTCGCGATGGATATCCCCACCGGGGTTGCGGGGTTAGCCGGCACGCTCGACGGACTCGATGAGCTTGTTGCCGATTCTGGCGGCCGGCTGTACCTCGCCAAAGATTCGCGGCAGTCCCCAGAGATGTTCCGGCGCACCTACCCGCGTCTGGCACAGTGGCAGGAGGTGCGATCCTCAATGGATCCGCACGGAGTTTTCACATCCGATTTGGCCAGGAGGCTGCAACTGTGATCGACGCACTCGGTGATCCCCAGTCCGTACTTGTTCTTGGCGGTTCCAGCGAAATCGCGCTGGCAACAGTCACAGCACTCCCGCGCAATCGGATCAACCGCGTTGTGTTGGCTGGGCGCGCATCGGCAGGTCTCACAAGCGCGGTCGAAGAACTCACGAAATCCGGAATCAAGGGAGTTGTGACTGCTGAGTTCGACGCCACCAACACGGCCAGTCACGAGCGCATCATCGATGAGATTTTCGATGCTTGTGACATAGATATCGTGATTCTTGCTTTCGGCATGCTCGGCGATCAGATGGAGTTTGAATCCGACCCGAACCTTGCTGTGCAGATCGCAACCACCAACTACACCGGCGCCGTAAGTTCTGGCCTGCACGTCGCCCGTCGCCTGCGTCAGCAAGGCCACGGTTCTCTCGTCGTCATTTCTAGTGTTGCCGGTGATCGTGCGCGTCGATCCAACTATGTGTACGGCTCCACCAAGGCCGGCCTTGATGCTTTCGCTCAAGGACTCGGCGATGCGCTGCAGGGATCGGGTGCGCATGTGATGGTGGTGCGTCCCGGCATGGTGCGCACCCGCATGAGTGCCGGTCTGCCTGAAGCTCCCATGACAACCGATGCCCCCGATGTTGCCAAGGCGATCATCGTTGGTCTGCGCAAGGGAAAACACACCATCTATGCCCCCGGCAACCTTCGCTATCTGATGGGTGTGGTGAAGACCGTGCCGCGGCCGATCTTCCGGAAACTCCCTTCGTGACCCTGACGCAAGTTTTCCCTGAGACGGGCGCGCAGCCCGACATCAGTAGCGCCTACGCCTGGCCCGTTCACGGCACCTGGGTGCGCGCGATGATGGTGATGAGTCTCGACGGCGCGATCTCAGGATCCGATGGGCGCAGCGGTTCAATCTCCTCACCTACCGACCGCTTGATCATGAAGCAGGTGCGCAGTTTTAGTGACGTCGTATTAATAGGTGCGAGCACGATGCGCGCCGAGAAATACTCGCCGATGAAAGTTCTCCCGGAGATTCTTGAAGAACGACGTTCCCAAGGGCTCGACGATGCCTCCGTCACCGCGATCGTCAGCGCGAGTCTGGATCTGCCGTGGGAGTTGCCTGTTTTCAGTGAGTCCTACCGGCAGCCCATCGTGATCACAACATCTATTTGTGATGAGGCAGCAGCTATCGAGGCAAGCAAGCACTGTGAGTTAATTCGAGTCACGGACATCAACAGCAACCCCGGCGCCATCGTCGATGTACTCACTGACATGGGGCTCAAGCGAATCGTCTGCGAGGGCGGGGCGCGTCTCTTGGGCGATCTCACCAAGGCTGGCCGCGTTGATGAATTCGATGTGGCAATCTCGCCGACCCTTGCCAACAATGGTCAGGCGCTACTGCACGCTGACTTTGACGCTCCCCAAAAACTGAAACTGGCGCACGTGCTGCAAGACGAGGGCTTCCTGTTTACGCGCTACCTCCGTGCCGATTCAGCGAAGTCTGCATAGGGACGTTAGCTGCTTTCCCTACAATTCTTTGCCGAACTCTTCGAGCGCTAGCCCGGGATTCGACCTATAGCGAAAGCATTGCCACCGGAACCGAGTCAGCAATCCGCAAAGCACGCTGCATGGCCGCCCAAGAAGCGGGCGTATCGAACATCATCATTGACCCAGGCATGGGTTTCTACTACGGCAATCTTGTTGATCCACTGACCCAAGTGCGGCACCAAACCAAAGTCATTCTTAATTCGTTTCGCCTACGCGAGCTTGGCTTCCCGATCTGCCAAGCCCTCCCGTATGAGGTGGCGCAGGTTACTGCAGTGAGCAACGCCATGCGCCTGCTCTCCGCAACCTGACCAGTAAAGAACTCAGCGAACAGTGGAAGCCGATAAGCGTGGCCGGCGGCGCATCCCCGCCAGATAGAGCGCATTGACCAACTCGCGTGAACTGACCTCACGCGCACCCGCAGAAATAGCAGCATCTCGATGACTCTCGGGAATGTCGTAGTGATCACCCTCGAACCCGCGTTCGGGAACACCAAGCGCTGCGGCGAACGTGTGAAGTTCTTCGAGTGATGTGTCGCTGATCAGGTGGCACCAGAGCCGATTGTGCGCGGGCCAAATCGCTGCGTCGATCAGGATGGCCATGTCGTGAGTAAAGCAGGTGATGCGGCGAAATCCCGATGAGCGCACGGCCAGGTGAATCGGGGTGTAGTTTCGCCCCCATGCTTGAAGCCGCCCTCTTCGGAGCCCTCGCTCAGTCCGCTCTCCTTGTTGGAGCCCTCCTCGTCTGGAGGTTTCCCAAGCTGAAGAACCCGATGTATGTCGGTGGCCTCATGGCCTTTGGTGCTGGTGCGGTGATCTCAGCGGTGTCCATCGACCTGGTCGCGGTCTCCTATGACGAGGCTGGAGCCGGCCCCACCGCCATCGGGATTGCGATCGGCTGCCTGATCTACTTCGGGATCATCGCGCTCATTGAGCGCTCGACACATGCTGAGGCACCGATAATCGAACCGGACTTGGTTGCTCCGG
>CAIXFB010000190.1 GCA_903918595.1 uncultured Actinomycetes bacterium | reverse complement strand
TGTCGAGGGCACGCGCACTCGCGCAGGTTCGCCGCGCGGGCTCGTTCTTGTGCCTACCCGTGAACTTGCCAACCAGGTACTTGCCGTCATCGCGCCGCTAGCACAAGAGATGAAGCTGAAGGCCACCGTGATTTTTGGCGGAGTTACCCAAGGCTCTCAGGTGCGCGCACTTGCTGCCGGCGTCGACATTGTCATCGCAACACCTGGCCGCCTCGAGGATCTGATCGCGCAGAAACATTGCCGTCTCGATCAGGTGGAAGTGACCGTGCTCGATGAGGCTGATCACATGGCCGATCTCGGCTTTCTCCCTGTGGTCACACGCCTCCTAGGTCAGACGCCTTCGCAGGGTCAACGGCTGCTGTTCTCGGCAACCCTTGATGGTGGAGTGAATGTGCTTGTGAAGCGCTTCTTGCATAACCCGGTTACCCACTCGGTGGATCCGGTCGAAGCTCCTGTGTCAGCAATGATCCACCATGTGTTTTCAGTCAAGACTGCGGACAAAGGCGCTGTGGTCTCAGACCTTGCAAGTGGAATCGGGCGATCGGTGCTGTTCACCCGAACCAAGCACGGAGCCAAGAAACTTGCCAAGCAACTCACCGCGCAGGGAATCCCAGCTGTCGATCTGCACGGAAACTTGAGTCAAAATGCTCGCGAACGCAATTTGATGGCATTTAGTGATGGCTCGGTTCAGGTTCTCGTTGCGACCGATATCGCTGCTCGTGGAATACACGTCGACGACGTAACGCTCGTGGTGCACGTGGACCCGCCAGCAGAGCACAAAGCTTATCTGCATCGCTCGGGTCGAACCGCGCGCGCGGGTGCCGAAGGCAGCGTGGTCACCATCGCTACCTTGGAACAAGCAGGTGAGGTGCGCACACTTGCCAAGCAGGCTGGGATCTCACCCACAATCACTGCCATCGCCCCAGGTGCCAAGGAAATCGCGACCCTTCGTGGCGAACGAGCAGCTCATGTCACCCAGGCACCCATTGCTGCTGTTAGTGCCAATGAACCTCGTCGTTCGAATCCGCAACGCAAAAGGCCGACTTCGCCATCAGGTGGATCGGGTCACAAGTCGCGTCGGGCCCCGCAAAGCCAGTCCCGCAATCAATCCCGTAGCCAGAGTTCACGCCGGCCATAGTTCAGATCGGCCGTTGCTACGCCATGGATGCTTCGTAGATCAACTGGATTGAGGCATGCAAGGTGCTGGTGAATTCCTCATCGGATTGATCAGCGGACAACCCTTCAGTGAGTGCGCGGGAGAAACTGGCCACAACGCCAGGATTGAGTGCAAGCAGATCGCAGGCCCGCAGGCGCGAATAGCCACCTGACAAGGCCACAACCCGAAGCACTCGAGGATGCGCAACGAGATCTGAGTAGAAGCCGGGCTCATCGGGGAGAGTGAGTTTGAGCATCACATTCATTCCATCGGGCAATGCGTCCAGTTGCTCTGTGAGGGCAGGTTTGAGGAGTAGCTCTGCTGCCAACTTGTCGGGAATGTTGATATCAATTTCGGGCTCGATGATCGGCACTAAACCCTGATCAAGAATCCGTCGACCGAGGTCGAACTGCTGATCGACAACCGCTGCAACGCCACCGGGTAGTGCGCGGGATATCACAGAGCGCATCTTGGTGCCGAAAACCCCGTGACCAATTGCGCGTTGGAGGAGTGCGTCTAACCCCGGAATCGGTTTCATCAAGCGCGCGCCATCAACTTCCTCGGCAAGGCCTAGATCAACCTTTACGAACGGAACGATGTTCTTTTCC
>CAIXFB010000189.1 GCA_903918595.1 uncultured Actinomycetes bacterium | reverse complement strand
GGGTTGGGCTGTTCGCCCATTAAAGCGGTACGCGAGCTGGGTTTAGAACGTCGTGAGACAGTTCGGTCCCTATCCGCCACGCGCGCAGGAGATTTGAGAGAATCTGCCCCTAGTACGAGAGGACCGGGGTGGACGAACCTCTGGTGTGTCAGTTGTTCTGCCAAGAGCACTGCTGATTAGCTACGTTCGGAAAAGATAACCGCTGAAAGCATCTAAGCGGGAAACCCGCTCCGAGATAAGGATTCCCACAGGGTTAACCTGGTAAGGACCCCAGCTAGACGACTGGGTTGATAGGCCGGATGTGGAAGCACAGCAATGTGTGGAGCTGACCGGTACTAATAGTCCGAGGATTTGCCTCTTAATTTTACTCGCGTCCACTGTGCGGTTCCCGAGATTCGGTCGGGAACCTAAGAAGCCTTTACGGCTTCGTCGATTGATATCTCAATAGAGTTTCGGCGGCCATAGCGAGAGGGAAACGCCCGGTTCCATTCCGAACCCGGAAGCTAAGCCTCTCAGCGCCGATGGTACTGCACGGGTGACTGTGTGGGAGAGCAGGACGCCGCCGGACATTTTTTAGACAAGGGCCACCCCAACGGGTGGCCTTTGTCATTTCTGCACCAACCGATGAAAGGCTCAACCCATGGAAAATCGTTCATCTGGATCAGGTAGATCTGGCGGATCATCACGTCGTCCAAGTGGCGGTGGGAATTCTGGGGGTGCGGGCCGATCATCCGGTTCTGGTGGCCGCCCAAGTGGTGGCGGCAAGCCTTCCGGTGATCGCAAACCCGGTGGCTCAGGTCGTCCGCCGAGTGGTGGTCGCTCCGGAAGCGGCAAGCCGGCTGGATCAGGTTCCGGTTCCTCTGCTGGGAGATCCAGAAGTGATCGTTGGGGCAGTACCTCAGCTGATCGCAAATCGAGTGATCGTCCATCAGGTGACCGTTCTCGGAGTGATCGACCGTCTGGTGATCGTCCGCGCAATGATCGGTATGGCTCTGATCGGTATGGCTCTGATCGGCCTGGTTCGGATCGTCGCTCTTCGAGTGATCGCCCCTCAGGTGAACGTTCTCGGAGTGAGCGGCCGTCTGGTGATCGTCCGCGCAATGATCGGTATGGCTCTGATCGGACTGGTTCGGATCGTCGTTCTTCGAGCGATCGCCCCTCAGGTGATCGGTCTCGGAGTGATCGTCCGTCTGGTGATCGGCCGCGCAATGATCGGTATGGCTCTGATCGGCCTGGTTCGGATCGTCGCTCTTCGAGCGATCGTCCGTCTGGTGATCGGTCTCGGAGTGATCGTCCGTCTGGTGATCGGCCGCGCAATGATCGGTATGGCTCTGATCGGCCTGGTTCGGATCGTCGCTCTTCGAGCGATCGTCCATCAGGTGACCGGTCTCGGAGTGATCGGCCATCAGGTGACCGGTCTCGGAGTGATCGGCCGTCTGGTGATCGTCCGCGTAATGATCGGTATGGCTCTGATCGGCCTGGTTCGGATCGTCGTTCTTCGAGTGATCGCCCGTCAGGTGATCGGTCTCGGAGTGATCGGCCGTCAGGTGAACGGTCTCGTGGTGATCGCCCGGGAAACGGGGGGCGTCCGGGAGCACCCAGCCGCACGATGTCGGGTGGGCGCGGTAGCGGTGATCGTCCGCGCAGTGACCGACCTTCCAATGTGCGACCGAGTTCGGATCGTTCACGGGGAGGGCGACCGGAATCCGATCGTGACTCATCGGACCGTGTTCCGGCGCAGCGGCCAAGTTCACCTCGGATCCCTGACGACATAGCAGCAGAGGATCTCGATCCGGGTGTACTTAATGAACTACGAACACTCCCAGAGGAGTTAGCAGAGAAAGTCGCTCGCTTTCTCGTTGCTGCTGAGACCGCATTGCTCGACGATGATTTTGAAACGGCGCGTGCATACGTAGATGTTGCCAAATTTGATGCCGGTCGAGTGGCAGCAGTTCGTGAGGCAGCTGCGATTGTGTACTACCTCTCAGGTGACTACGAAGCAGCTTTATCTGAATTGCGCGCAGTCCGTCGGATGACTGGCAGCCAGTCATTCGTACCACTGATGGCTGATTGCGAAAGAGGAATGGGTCGCCCACAGAAGGCACTTGACTTCATCAAAGGCATCGATATGAATGGCCTTGATACGGAGACGAGGGTTGAAGTTCTTCTGGTGGCCTCTGGTGCTCGAGCTGATCTTGGTCAATTAGATGCAGCTGTACTGGTGTTGCAGGTGCCTGAGCTCAACAAGTTGCCTGATGGAGATATCAAGGCTCGCCTGCAGTACGGGTATGCAGACGCTTTGTTAGCCGCTGGTCGTGCAGAAGATGCACACGTTTGGATGAAGAAAGCTGCGGCGTCTGACATCAACGACAGCACCGATGCTCAGGAACGGTTGGAAACCCTTTAGCAGCAAAGAGTTTTCGGGGTCTGGCCTACCCTTGAGTTTTCTCAAGCCAACGCCAGACGCCGTCAACTTGGGCTCTTAGGCTCGACATGTCTTCGAACTTCTCCAGCGCTTCAGCGTTGGCGTAGAACGCGGGGTGTCGCAATTCATCCTTCACTTTGACCATCGCGACTGCATGATCAATATCGAGACCTGAGGTGAACGCTGCTGTGACGTCTTCGACCCAGTAGTGCAGCTCGGCCTCTGATTGAGCGAGTGTGTCTTCGATAGCTGTTACCGGCCCAAAATGACTAAAGAGCAGGCGATCGGCTCGAGCGTCAGCCATTCGTCGAAGTGAGGATAACGCGAGGTGCAGATCAAAATCTGGGGGAGGAGTTGCGGGCCGTACATCGGCCGTTTCCGGGACGTAGATCCCAGCCGCGTCACCGGTATAGAGGTCACCGCTGACTGAATCCAAGAGGCCAATGTGGTGTGAAGCATGTCCTGGGTTATGAAAGGTATCGAGTCTTCTTCCATCTCCTAGATCAATCGATCCGATGTCTCCAAGTGGTGTGATTCTCTCTGCTTCCGTGGGAATCAAGTCACCGAAAAGTCGATCCATGTCCGGCCCAAAAACGCGGTGAGCGCTTGCAACAAGACGCGAGGGATCCGCCAGATGGCGTGCGCCCTTCTCGTGAACAACAACGTGAGCAGAGGGATAGGCGCGGGCCAGGTCACCGACTCCGCCGGCATGATCCAAATGGATATGGGTAACAACGATGGTTGCCAAATCTGCCGATCCGATGCCCAATTCTGAAAGGGCGGCAATCACCACCGGTGCTGACTTTGCCGCACCTGTCTCAATCAATACCGGTTTGGATGAGCGAATGAGGTACGCCGCCGTTATCCCGGAATGCCCCCCCATCTGAGTGTCAATGCAGAAAACCTCGTGTCCTAGATCCATGATGGGTTGTTTAAACACAGAGAGATCATCTCAGGAGTTCTGATCCACAGGTGGAATCACGCGGATATTGCGCACAGTGATTGGCCAGGAATATGTGCTTATGGTGAAAGAGACGGATCTGCCGCACAGCGAAAACTCGGTCACGTTGGTGGGGAGGTTAAGCGCCACGGTAAGCGAACGCGAACTGCCCAGTGGTGACAAGGTCACCTCGTTCAGTGTGATCGTGGATAGACCACCACGCGATCGTCGAGGGAAATCGACAGTGGACTCCATTCCCTGTCAAACATTCTCTGTGCCGATTGGCGCCCGAGTGCTTCGTTTGGAACCAGGCGACTGGATCCAAGTGACAGGCGTCTTGCGAAGACGCTTCTGGCGCTCCTCAGAGAGTGCGCAGAGCGTGCTTGAAGTTCAGGCAACTTCAGTCCGGAAGGTTAGGAAATGAACGGTCTGAGAGAATCGACCGGTGAGCGATGACATTTCCAACGATGTTCGCGTTGGTGAGGCACCTGACGGCGAGATTGCCTATGGTCTCTATCGGCGAGGCATGGAACTACTTGCCAGCGGAAATGCCCATTCAGCGGCAATTGTCTTGGCGCGTCTCAAGTCCATCGATTCGAGTCCTTCTGTTCTTGAGGCACACGCGCGAGCAGTATTTGACGCGGCTCAGTACGTTGCCGCGATCGATGCTTTCGAGGAACTCGTGGAGCGATCCCCGGATGCGGATTATGGACACTACGGCCTTGGGATGTCTTACTGGCGCACACAGAACTTCATTAAGTCTCGGGATCACCTAGCAATGGCAATGGTCATGCGCCCGGATCGCCCGGAATATGCATCAGCGCTGAGTCAGGTGAAGGCAACACTGCGCGCCCGTGTCGAGGCTGGCCTGCCGTTGGAAGGCCCCATCGAAGCTGATTTCGGTTCGGCGGACTAATGGCGAACACGTTGGCGGATGGATTCGACTGCTTGCTCTTTGATTTAGATGGTGTGGTGTATCGAGGTTCCAATGCTGTGCCTGGAGCTGTTACTGCACTTGAGCGGTGCGCAAAGGTCGGTCACCAATGCGTGTACGTGACGAATAACGCTTCCCGAACCGCTGGGGATGTGGCTGCCCATTTGCGCTCGATCGGAATTCATGTTGCCGACGCTGATGTGGTCACCTCACCCCAAGCTGCCGTTTCGTTGCTTCCCGATTTTGTCCCAGACGGAAGTGCCATTCTCGTTGTTGGCGGTGCTGGAATCGATGCCGTTTTGATTGAGCATGGATATCGTCCGGTGCGTTCTTTGGCGCAAGGCCCAGCGGCCGTGATGCAAGGATTTTCCCCGAGCGTTAGTTGGGCCGATCTCGCTGAAGCGTCTTATGCGATTGCTTCAGGTCTGCCCTGGATAGCAACGAATCCCGATCTCACATTTCCCACAGACCGGGGGGTAGCCCCAGGTAATGGGTCACTCGTGGCAGCCGTTGCCAACGCTGTGGGCAGGGAGCCCGATGCGATGGCGGGAAAGCCAGAACCACCTTTGCTGGTTGAGGCAATGCGCAGGCGCGGTGGCAGTCAGGGACTGATGATTGGTGATCGACTCGATACTGATGTACGAGGGGGAAGCCTCGCGGGCCTCGCAACGCTGTTGGTGCTCACCGGCGTTCACAGTGTCGATGATCTCCTTGGCGCAGTCGGGCCCGATCAACCCGATTTCATCGGCGTAGACCTTGGAGTGCTCCATGAGGAGTATCCAGAGGTTGTGGTGCGCGAAATCTCTGCTGGAATGGAAGCCGAGTGCCGGGGAGTATGGGCCCGGATCGATGAGGTGGGACGAGTTGAGGTTGGGGGATTAGGTACCTGGATTGACGCGGTTCGGGCGCTTGCAGGTGTCACATTCGCAAGTCGAAACCGCGGGCAAGATGTAGAGGTGCCGCAAGCCCTGCAGGCCCTTGAGGCGTTCACGGGTACGGTGGCGCCTGAGACAATGGAGCTACGAGGAGATCACAGTGCTTGATTCGTTGAAGACCTACATACAGTTGGCATCTGGCCTGACTGAGGCAACGGCGGCAAAAGCCAAAGAGACCGTTACCGCCCTGATTGGTCAAGGACTGGGTATGTCGGCAAAGACCCCTGATGTTGTTGGGTCGGTCCAGGAAATGGCCGACGACCTCATGGCCACCAGCAAATCCAATCGGGACCTGCTCCTTTCCCTGATCCGCACGGAGGTCGACAAAGCAGTCGGTCGAGTCGGTTTTGTTCGCGAGGACGAGTTGGCTGCGCTCCGCAGGCACGTTCAACGCCTCGATGAGGAATTGAAAGTTGTGCAAGGAATGTGTGCTGATTGCTCGTGCT
>CAIXFB010000188.1 GCA_903918595.1 uncultured Actinomycetes bacterium | reverse complement strand
GAAATGTTTGTCGCCGGAGAGAGCGTCAGTTTCAAGAGCACCCAAGAAGCGCGCACGCATGGCGTGGAGACGGTGTTCCAAACCCTTGCGGTCTCACCAGCGCTCGACATCGCAAGCAACTTGTATCTCGGCCGTGAAGTGCGTAAGCCCGGTTTTGTGGGCAAGGTGTTCCGCACTCTGGATAAGAAGGGCATGCGGGCAGCCTCCAAGCAGCACCTGAACGATCTGGGTATCGGGACCATCCAGAACATCACCCAGGCTGTTGAGACGCTCTCTGGTGGTCAGCGTCAGGCTGTTGCAGTCGCGCGCGCGGCTGCGTTCGGTAGCCAGGTGATCATCCTTGATGAGCCCACGGCAGCACTTGGTGTTCGTGAGTCCGCCCGTGTGCTGCAACTCGTGAAGGATCTCCGCGATCGTGGAATGCCGGTCATCTTGATCTCGCACAACATGCCGCAGGTTTTCGAGGTTGCTGACCGCATTCATGTGCAGCGACTCGGTCGCCGAGCTGCAGTGATCACACCGCAAACCCACACGATGAACGACGCGGTTGCGATCATGACCGGTGCACTCACCGTGGATGAAGCCGATCAAACCTTAGGGCCGGTGCGCGCCGCGGTGTAAGGAATTAGTCGACGCAAAAGGTTGCGTTACGCATACAGAGCCGGTCGGGCAGGCAGCCTGATCGGCTCTGTTGTTCTCGACGTGAGGGCCCGTACTGCAGCCTGCGCTGTCACCGCTGCCGCGTAACCGTCCCATGTAGTGGGACCGTTCACCTCGTTTTCTTCTATTCCATCGATCCAACTCTGCATCTGGCGCAGGTACGCATCGCCGAACCGGTCCGTCCAAATCCCAGCTATCGAACTGCCGCGCCGGCCACCGCGCGCTGATTCGATGAAGGATCCACTCCCCATGTCGATGGTGCCTTCAGTGGCAACGACTTCACAGCGAACTTCGTAGCCGTACTGGCAGTTGGTGAACGACTCAACCTCGACAAGGACTCCCGATTCAGTGGTGAACAGCACGAGCATGGGATCGAGAACCCCAGTGCCAACTTTTGGTGTGGACCGACCAGCCACGATCGTGACATCGGCATATTCCTCACCGAGCAACCATCTGTTGATGTCGATTTCATGCACCACAGAGTTGGAGAGAATCACCGCGGAGTCCTGCACATAGGGAGCCTGCGGATTGCGATGCACGCAGTGCAGCAGCAGCGCCTCCCCTGCCGCGCCAGAGTCCAGTTCAGCCTTGAGTTGCAGGTAACCGGGGTCAAACCTGCGCATGAAACCCATCTGTATGCGCCGGTGGCCCACAGCAATCTCCGCATCCATCACTCTCTGCGCCTCGGCGACAGTGGGAGCGAGGGGCTTTTCGCAGAGCACCCATTTGCCGTTCCGCAGGGCAGCGATCGTTTGGTCTGCGTGGAAGTCATCTGGTGAGGCGATCACGACGGCATCAACCTCGGGTGAATCGACGACTGCCTCGAAAGATGGGTAAGCGACAGCGCCGATCTCCGCCCCCAAATCGAGCGCTCTTTGGGTATCGAAGTCATAGACGGCGGTCACTTGAGCACCGCTCACCGCGTGCTGCAAATTGCGTGCATGGGTTGTGCCGATATTCCCGGTTCCGATGACGCCCACCCGAATGCTCATGGCTCAAACCCTAGTGATCGCGGCTGAACGGGAGGCCGCCCAGACGGGTAAGGTCAGCGTTCGTGAGCAACCAGGAGCAGATCAACGTAGGTGTCATCGGGGCCGGCTGGATGGGGCATGTGCACGCTCGTGCTTACTCCCGTATGCGTCATCATTTTCCATCGGGCGGTCGCACTCCGGTGGTCATCGCTGTTGCGGATTCAGTGCCGGCGCAGGTCGATGATTTCGTTGCCCGGCACGGTGTTGAGACGACCTATTCCGATTGGCGTGATTTGGTTGCCGATCCTCGCATCGAGGCGATCAGTGTGACCGCCCCAAACTTTCTGCACCGCGAAATCGGTTCTGCGGTGGCCGCCGCTGGCAAGCACTTGTGGATCGAGAAGCCGGTGGGTCTCGATGCACCCGATGCAGAGGCGGTTGCAGCGGCTGTAGCAAAAGCAGGTGTGGTCTCCACCGTGGGATTCAACTACCGCCATGTGCCGGCAGTGATGCGGGCGCGTGACCTGATTCGCAGCGGCACGATTGGTCGCCCCACGCACGCACGGATCAGTTTGCTCACCGACTACGCAGCGCACCCGGGTGGTCCGCTCTCGTGGCGCTACACCCTTGAACGCGGCGGCCGCGGAATCCTTGGCGATCTCGCATCGCACGGCATCGATCTCGCGCGCTTCCTGCTCGGCGATCTTGACGACGTTGTCTCGATCACCGATACGTTCATTCCGCAGCGCCCAGTTGTTGACGCAGGTTCTAGCCACTACTCGATCGCTGATCCGAATGATCCGAACGTGACGATGGGTGAGGTGGAAAATGAGGACTACGTCGCTTGCCTCATGCGCACCTTGTCCGGAGTCTCCGTGATGATGGAGTCGAGTCGAGCTGCCGTCGGCGATCAGAACCACTACGTCTTTGAAGTGCACGGCACGGGTGGACTCGTGCGCTGGGATTTCCGCCGGTCAGATGAGCTCGACGTCTCCAGTGGCGATGACTACTCGAACCAGCCCACCATCACCTCATTCTCCGGGCCGGGCGATGGCGATTACCTCTCTTTCCAGCCAGGTGCTGGTATAGCCATGAGTTACGACGACACCAAGGTGATCGAGGCGTACGGATTCATGCGCGCAATCGCTGGTGAAGAAACCGATGGACCCACGATTCTCGATGCGGTTGCAAGTGCCCGCGCCCTCGACGCCATTGTCGTATCTGCGCGTGATCACGCGTGGGTTTCGATTGCGAAGTCCTGATGGCGCACAACTTCATGAGCATCTTGACGGG
>CAIXFB010000187.1 GCA_903918595.1 uncultured Actinomycetes bacterium | reverse complement strand
GCTGCATGATCAGCGCGCGATGCAGCAAATAACAATGCCTCGGCGCGATCATCAAGGCCCGCATTTTCAGGACTGAGCACGACTGTGCGCATCTGTTCAGCTGCTGGGGTGCCACCTGGCTCACGCGTGCGCGTGATGGACAAACCCTGCGCGGTGAGTCTTTGGGCAAGCAGCGCTTCCTGGGTGGATTTGCCCGCGCCCTCGCCACCTTCGAACGCGATGAAGAAACCAGCCATGAAAGTTGCGCCGACCTACGCGCTCGAACCTGCGGAGACGGTTGCTTTCTTCGTCGCCTTCTTGGTGGTCTTCTTGGCGGCTTTCTTCGCAGTCTTCTTGGCTGGTGCCTTGCGTGCAGCCCGCTTTGCCGGCTTCGTAGATGGTCCCTTGGCGAGGCGTTCAGCAATGAGATCGCTGGCCCGTTCAATGCTGACCGTCATGGGATCATCAGCAACCCGGAGCGTTGCATTCGTTTCACCGTCGGTCACATAGGCACCGAAGCGGCCCTCTTTGACAACGATGAGTTTGCCTGATGTTGGATCTGGGCCGATCTCGCGCAGCGGCGGGGCCGCCTGCCCGCGACCGCGGCGCACCTTGGGCTGGGCGTAGATGGCAAGTGCTTCTTCGAGCGTGATGCCGAAGATTTGCGCCTCGTTCTCTAGCGACCGGGAATCTTTGTCTTTGGTCATGTAGGGGCCATATCGCCCGTTCTGCGCGAGGATCTGCTCCCCATCGGCTGGATCTACGCCCACCACGCGGGGAAGAGACAGAAGGCGCAGCGCCTCATCCAGTGTGACGGTGCTCGGCTTCATGTCAGAGAACAGCGATGCCGTGCGCGGCTTGGCCGACTTGGGCGAATCCTCCGGGAGCACTTCACTGACATACGGGCCGTAACGACCAGACTTAGAAACGATCATGAGACCGGTGTCGGGATCGGTTCCCAACTCGCGATCACCCGAGGGTTCGAGCAGCAGCTCCTCCGCCTTTTCCGCAGTGAGTTCATCGGGCGCCAAACCGAGCGGAACATTTGCCCGCTCTTCGCCGCGCTCCACATAGGCGCCATAACGACCCACGCGCAACATGGCGTCGGTGCCACGGATTGGCATCGTGGCGATTCCGCGGGCATCGATTGCTCCCAAGTCTTCAGTCAAGTGCTTCACGCCAGGGAAAGGTCCACCGAGGCTTTGCCCGCCGCGCCAGAACGCTTCGAGTTGTTCCACCCGGTCGATCTCACCGGCGGCGATCAGGTCAAGAACGTTTTCCATGTTGGCCGTGAACTGGTAATCGATCAACTCGGAGAAATGTTCTTCGAGCAGGCGCACCACAGCAAAGGCAGTGAAGCTGGGCACCAACGCCGAGCCCTTCTTCCACACGTAGCCGCGATCGATGATCGTCGCCATGATCGATGCGTACGTGGACGGGCGGCCAATTCCCAATTCTTCAAGTTTGCCGACAAGTGATGCCTCGGTATAACGGGCCGGCGCCTTGGTGGTGTGACCATCAGCGGTGAGACTGTTCGCCTTCACCGTTTGCCCCTCGATCAACGGTGGCAGCTCACTGTCCTTGCTTTCGTCGTCGTTGTTTACGTCGGCAAGGGCCGCGGTGAAGCCAGCAAAAACGGTGACGGTTCCTGATGCGGTGAACTCAACCGAACGGCCATCGTTGGTTGTGGTGCCAAGCTTTGCAGTGGTGGTGGCCAACTGCGCGTTGATCATTTGAGATGCAACGGTGCGCTTCCAGATCAACTCATACAGTGTGAATTCATCACCAACGAGTTCACCGGAAACTTCAGCAGGAGTGCGGAACACATCGCCAGCCGGACGAATAGCCTCATGTGCTTCTTGCGCGTTCTTCACTTTGCTGGCGTGGGTGCGCACCGTTGGGTTGACGTATTCAGGGCCATACAACTCAGCGGCCTGACTGCGAGCGGCGTTGATGGCCTGATCGGACAGCGAGGTGGAGTCGGTACGCATGTAGGTGATGTAGCCGTTTTCGTAGAGACTCTGCGCAATGCGCATAGTGCGTTGCGCACCCCAGCGCATTCGACCGGATGCCTCCTGTTGCAGCGATGACGTGATGAATGGCGCTTTGGGGCTACGCGAGAACGGCTTTTGCACTAACGAGTTGACGGTGAAATCCCGGCCCTGCAATGTGCTGACGAGCACTTCGGCGTCGGCCTCTTGCAAGTGAGCGGCACCAGACTTGGTCAGCACACCGGACTTATCAAAATCAGAACCCGATGCGACCTTTGCACCATCGAGGGCGGTCAGTTTCGCGGTGAACTCACCAGGAACAAACACACCCGACACATCCCAGTACGACGCAGCGGTGAACGCGATGCGCTCACGTTCTTTATCCACCACGAGTCGGACAGCTACGGACTGAACTCGGCCGGCCGAGCGAGCTTCGCGCCCGATCTTCTTCCAGAGAACCTCAGAAACCGGGTACCCGTAGAGCCGGTCTACAACGCGACGGGTCTCTTGCGCGTTGACGAGGCACATGTCGAGTTCACGGGTGTTCGAGACAGCCTCGGTGATCGCCTCCTTGGTGATCTCGTTGAACACCATGCGCTTGACCGGGACCTTGGGCTTGAGGACCTCGAGCAGGTGCCACGAGATGGCCTCACCCTCCCGGTCCTCGTCCGTTGCGAGGAGGAGCTCGTCGCTATCTTTCAGCGCCTTCTTGAGCTCGGCGATGGTCGCCTTCTTGGAATCGTGGACCACATAGAACGCCTGGAAGGAGTCATCAACATTGACAGCGAGCTTGGCCCACGGCTTCTTGCGGTCCTCAAGGGGCAGGTCTGAGGCCTTGGAAGCGAGGTCGCGGATATGCCCAACAGAGGCCAGGACCGTGTACCCAGCACCGAGGTAGCCGGCGATCTTCTTAGCCTTTGCGGGTGATTCGACGATCACCAAGGTTTTGCCCGACACAGCCACCCTTTCGATGAGATACACCTTTATATGGGACAAGCCCACACTCTTACGTTTCGATCAATGTTGGCGGCTATGACGGTAGGCCACACCCCTTGGCCGCTTTCCAACCGCCCCTCCCGTTCCCTCAAGGAGGCAGCCTCCCCCGTGAGGAAACGAAGAGCCCGACTCCGCGAGGAATCGGGCTCTTCGACGTGCTGTGTGCCTAGGCCTTGACTTCCTCGACGAACTCGCCGACCGCGATCGGGCGACGCTTGGAAATGACAACCGCGATGACCACGATCGCCAGTGCGCCGAGCGAGATTGCCCAACGAAGGGCGGTGTTCTCGGAGGTCCCGATGCTCATTGCCACAACGGCCGGAGCGATCAACAGCGCGACCAGGTTCATCACCTTGATCAGTGGGTTGATGGCCGGGCCAGCGGTGTCCTTGAACGGATCGCCAACGGTGTCGCCGATGACAGTGGCCGCGTGCGCCTCGGAGCCCTTGCCACCCAGGTGACCGTCTTCGACGAACTTCTTGGCGTTATCCCATGCCCCACCGGAGTTGGACAAGAAGACAGCCATCAGAACGCCGGTTGCGATCGTGCCCGCGAGGTAGGCGCCGAGTGCGCCCACGCCGAGGCCGAAGCCAACCGCGATCGGGGTGAAGACAGCGAGGATGCCGGGGGTGATCAACTCACGCAGCGAATCGCGCGTGACGATGTCGACGACCTTGCCGTACTCCGGCTTCTCGGTGCCTTCCATGATTCCGGGGTGCTCGCGGAATTGACGACGCACCTCGAAGATCACGGCGCCAGCAGCACGCGATACCGCGTTGATGGCAAGACCGGAGAACAGGAACACAACGGAGGCGCCGATGATCAGACCCACGAGGTTCGAGGGGCTGGCCACGTCGAGCACGCCTAGGTACTGAAGTGCGTTCGGCACGAGGGATAGATCCACATCGCCAGCCTTTGCAGCCGCGCCCACGATCGCATCGCGGAAGGCACCGAACAGTGCGGTCGCTGCCAGCACTGCAGTGGCGATCGCGATGCCCTTGGTGATGGCCTTGGTGGAGTTGCCCACTGCGTCGAGACGGGTCAGGACTGCAGCGCCTTCAGGGGTGACGTCGCCAGACATCTCGGCGATGCCCTGCGCGTTGTCAGCAACAGGACCGAAGGTATCCATCGAGACGATGACGCCCACAGTGGTGAGTAGGCCGGTACCCGCGAGTGCAACGGCGAACAGGCTGAGCAGTACCGAGCCGCCACCGATGAGGAACGCACCGTAGACAGCCGTGGCAATGAGCAGTGCCGAGTACACGGCAGATTCAAGTCCGAGCGAAATACCCGAAAGGATGACCGTGGCAGGTCCAGTGAGCGAAGTCTTTGCGACGTCGTCAACCGGGCGGCGGTTGGTCTCGGTGAAGTAAGCCGTGAGCTGCTGAATAAGCGCTGCAAGCACAATGCCGATGAACACTGATCCGATGACGTACCAACGCGGATCAATTGAGATGCCTTCAATCTGAGCAGCGTCGCCACCCAGAGACACGATTCCGTCCCATGACTCGGGAACCCATACCCATACCGCGATCACAACGAGCACCGCAGAAATCGCAGCAGAGATGAAGAAGCCGCGGTTGATCGGCGCCATTCCTGACTTGTCGCCAGCACGGGGAGCAACAGCGAAGATGCCGATGATCGCGGTGATGACACCAATGGCGGGGATGATCAACGGAAGGACCAAGCCGAGTTCACCGAAGGCAACCTTGCCCAAGATGAGCGCGGCGACCAGGGTCACTGCGTAGGACTCGAACAGGTCTGCTGCCATACCGGCGCAGTCACCCACGTTGTCACCAACGTTGTCTGCGATCGTTGCTGCGTTGCGGGGGTCATCCTCGGGGATGCCCTGCTCGACCTTGCCGACCAGGTCAGCGCCGACGTCGGCGGCCTTCGTGAAGATGCCACCGCCCACGCGCATGAACATCGCGAGCAGCGCGGCACCGAAGCCGAAGCCCTCAAGAACCTTGGGTGCTTCGCCTGCATAGATGAGCACCACGACTGCGGCACCGAAGAGACCAAGTCCAACGGTGAACATGCCCGCGACACCACCGGTACGGAAGGCGATCTTCATGGCCTTCTGCTCACCGGACTCGTTAGCCGCGGCGGCAACGCGGACGTTTCCGCGAACTGCCAGCCACATCCCCATCCAGCCGGTGATTCCGGAGAAGACGCAACCCACCAGGAAGAAGATGCTTCGGCCGATTCGCTCGGCGTTGGTCTCTGCTGGTAGCAGGAAGAGCACGAAGAAGACGATGACCGCGAAGATCGCGAGCGTCTTGAACTGCCTCGTGAGGTAGGCGGATGCACCTTCCTGGATCGCCCCAGCGATCTCCTGCATCTTCGCGGTTCCCTCACTTGCGGAGAGCACCTCACGGACAAGAATTGCGGCGACGACTAGTGCCACAAGTGCGATGGCAGCCACGACGATGAGAATCGTCGTGTTGCTGCCGCTCAGCTCGATCATTGGTCTCCTCGTTGAGTCCGGGATTGGGTCGCTTTGAACCTTGTTGAGTCACAGCTTCGAGCGCGGCCGGTAGGCCGCACGACGCGCCAGAGTCTACGCATCTTGGGCACCCAGATTTGCCCGGGGCGAGTACACGTGACGTATGTCGCACTCCGTGAGGCCATGCACACGCTTACGTGACCGTGACAGACCCGCACAGGACAATGTGGAGATGCCAGCGCCTAGGTCTTCCGTGGTTGACCGGTTGGCGGCCGGTCGAGAGGACTGCGTCCAGGCCATCCGTATAGAGGAAGCAAGGGCTGGGGAGCGCCAGCCCTGGCCTGATTGGACTCCTGAGACCGTGCGTGAGGCCTACGCGGGGATCGGAGTCAGCGAACCGTGGCGGCACCAGGTCAGTGCTGCGCAATCCGCCCATTCCGGTCAGCACACCGTGCTGGCGACCGGAACGGCATCGGGTAAGTCTCTGGCTTTCACGTTGCCGGTCCTGGCGGCACTCGAATCCAATCGTCGGGCTACCGCCCTCTACATCTCGCCCACAAAGGCCCTCGCCGCAGATCAACTTCGATCACTGGAATCCCTG
>CAIXFB010000186.1 GCA_903918595.1 uncultured Actinomycetes bacterium | reverse complement strand
GAGTGTTTCGGAGACACCGTGGTGTGGGTTCCATGGCGCCGCCCCGGTTTCCAACTGGGCCTAGACATCGCTGCCATCAAGGAGTCCAACCCGCAGGCGATCGGCTGCATCCTCGGCGGACATGGCATCACCGCGTGGGGCAATACCTCCGATGAGTGCGAGCGCAACTCCCTGCACATTATTCGCACCGCCGAGCAGTTCCTGCGCGATCGTGGGCGGCCTGACCCGTTCGGTGCTGTAGTGCCTGCGCGCGCACCACTCGATCCCGATCAGCGCCGTGAACGAGCAGCCGCATTCGCACCCACACTGCGTGGCATCGCATCACGTGACCGCCGCATGGTCGGTTACTTCACGGATGCGCCCGAGGTGCTCGAGTTCCTCGCATCGGAGAAACTTTTCGACTTAGCCGCTCTTGGCACCTCCTGCCCTGATCACTTCTTGCGCACCAAGGTGCGACCCATGGTGCTCGATCTACCCTCGGATGCACCATTGGCTTCTGTTCTTACTCGCTTGGCCGAATTGCATCAGAACTACCGCGATGACTATCGCGCCTATTACGAGAGTTTCGCCGACGCAAATTCTCCAGCAATGCGCGGTGCAGACCCAGCCATCATCTTGATCCCCGGCGTGGGCATGTTCTCTTTTGGTGCAAATGCCCAAACCGCGCGGGTGGCCGGTGAGTTCTACCTCAATGCCATTGCGGTGATGCGTGGAGCAGAATCAGTTTCGAGCTATCAGCCAATCTCCGATTTTGAGAAGTTCCGCATCGAGTACTGGTCACTTGAAGAAGCAAAACTTCAACGCCTCCCCAAACCCGCACGCCTCGCCGGACGGGTTGCCTTAGTCACCGGCGCTGGCAGCGGAATCGGTCGAGCGATTGCACGCACGTTGGCTCGTGACGGGGCTGTGGTGGTTATTGCCGATCGTGATCTTGATGCTGCACGCGTCGTCGCTCAGGAAATCGGTAGTACTGATGCCGCACGCGCTGTGTACATCGATGTGACTGATGAGGCAACTATTCGCTCCGCCTTTGACGAGACGGTGCTCGCCTTCGGTGGCGTCGATATTGTTGTGAACAATGCCGGTCTTTCCTTGAGTAAGCCACTCGCCGACACCACTGCAGCAGACTGGGATATTCAGCACGACGTCATGTCTCGCGGTTCTTTCCTGGTCAGCAGGGAGGGTGCTCGGGTTATGAAAGAACAAGGGATGGGTGGCGACATCATCTACATTGCCAGCAAGAACGCGGTGTTTGCTGGTCCCTCCAACATTGCCTACAGCGCTGCGAAAGCCGCCCAAGCGCATCAGGTGCGTCTCCTTGCCGTTGAGCTCGGTGAAGACGGTGTTCGCGTCAACGGGATAAACCCCGATGGAGTAGTGCAGGGATCAGGAATCTTCGCTGGTGGCTGGGGGGCGAACCGTGCTTCGGTGTACGGAGTAGAAGAGAAGGACCTCGGCGCCTTTTACGCCCAGCGCACGATTCTCAAACGCGAAGTGCTACCCGAACACGTTGCAGCTGCGTGCGCTGCGTTGGTTTCCGACGAATTCTCGCGCACCACCGGCATGATCGTGCCCGTCGACTCAGGTGTCTCCGCAGCATTCTTGCGGTAATCCTATGCGCGTTGCAGCTGCAGACCTAGGGGCCACCAGTGGTCGCGTTGTGACAGTCGACCTCACTGATAGCGGTCCGTCGCTCAGCGAGGTCTCTCGGTTCCGGTATGTGTCAGAACAGAACGACGAAGGCCGATGGCAGTGGCCGATCGACACGATTTATGCATCAGTGCTTGATGGTCTTGCCGAGGCCGCAACACGCGGCGCACAATCTTGGGCGGTAGACAGTTGGGGT
>CAIXFB010000185.1 GCA_903918595.1 uncultured Actinomycetes bacterium | reverse complement strand
TATGGCTAACACACCCCGCTCCTTCGTTGAAGGAATCGAGATGCTCAAGCGCGGTGGGATGATGCTTGAAATGGGCAACTTCGCTGACACCGGTGAGGTTTCTCTCAACGTGCACCGCCACATCTGCAGCAAGAACATTCGGCTCATTGGGATTACGAATCATCCATCAACGGGCTACGGACCCGCTCTCACATTGATGGAGCGTCACGCCGACCGCTACCCATTTGAGGAGATGGTCACCCACCAGTACGCCCTTGCTGATGCTGACCGCGCAATGCACATGAGTATGGACACGACGAGTCTCAAGGTTGCAATGGCGCCAAACGGATTCGTTGACTAGTTATCGCACCTGCTAGCCGAGCCGGCGCGCTTGAGTCACATCCAGAACTAGTAGAAATGCGCCCTGCACGACAATTGCCGCGCCATCTCCAGCATCCATTCGCAACGTCTTAAGTCCTTTACGTCCACGCGCATTCATCAAAAGACCGCCAAGGACGTAACCAACGTCTGCGGCTGCATTCACCAAGAGCAATGTGCGGAGTCCTTGCGCTTTCTTTATTTCTTGCTCAACCGTCAACGGACCGCGACGGCGACGAGAAAGAACTCCCCCGCCTGCAATCAACGCATCAATGGCTCCCCAGGCAGCATTTTGCCTACCGAAACTGACGAGATGTTCATTCTCAGTGCGACGTCCAACCAAAGCAAGAGTGGCTCCGATTGCAATGCTTGCGGCCGACCATGCCAAAAGTGCTGTGGTGAGATCAGTTTCGACTGATTCCAACAAAGTCGCGGGCGCGGCCGATTGGTCTGTGCGCATGGATTGATCCATCAAATCCCCTCAAAAAGCGCAAAGTCTGCGTCCTGTGAACAGATTGTGCCACCGGTCTTGGGCGCGTGTTAGACCAAATCGTCTTGGAGTTCCAGAAGTGCAGTTCCACCGTTCGCGACCCGGGCACATAGCGCGTGAACAAGTGGCAACTCTGACTGCATCCACACACGTGCGAGCACCCGCTTAGCCTCAACTGTTGCAGTATCGCCGGCGCGTGTCGCAGCCATGACAAGATCCACCCAGGTCCAAGCAATGGCCAAAATTCCATACGCCGTCATGAGGTCATATGCCACCGCTGCCCGACTGTCAGCCTTCAGATTGCGCGCGCATGTGGTCGCATCAACCAACGCTGACATCGCGGTGCGGATAGGAGACACGAGCTCATCCGCACCGGAGTGCGCGGATGCAAGGCTCTCCTCGATGCGCATCATGAAGGGTGTGGATACGTCTACATCAGCGTCGGTGAGCATGCGCATGGCATCACGCGCTTGAATGCCATTGGCACCCTCGTAAATTTGGCCAACGCGAGCGTTACGAACCATTTGCTCGAGACCGAAATCGCGAATGTAGCCGTACCCACCCAGAGCTTGGAGACAGTTGTTCGCAGACTCGAATCCCTTGTCGGTGAAGTAGGCCTTCATGACCGGGGTGAGCAGTTCGACGATTTCTCGCGTGGGCGCAGAGCCCAGTGCCTCGGCTTCTGACTGCATGATGCTCACCCGAAGTGCGAGCGCGCGCGCGCCTTCTGCAAATGCTCGCGAACAGAGAAGGAGACGACGGATATCGGGGTGCGCAATGATTGGGTCGCTCGGCAAGTCAGGGTATTTCGTATCTCCAGGTGCGCGTCCGGCCAATCGGTTACGGGCGTAATTCGATGCGTTTTGGTATGCCAACTCGGCGTAAGCGACACCCGACATCGCAGTACTCACACGGGCTTTGTTCATCAGAAAGAACATCGGCCCCATTGTGGAGGCGAGACCGCTCGCCTTCTCATCAATGATGCGCCACCCAACCGCACCTTCAAAGCCCAGGGTGCATGTGGCGCTGCCTTCAATGCCCATCTTGTGCTCGATGGAGCGCACCACCACGGCATTGGCAGATCCCAGTTCACCGGTCATCTGGTCAATGTTGACTCTGGGGACGAGGAACACTCCAATTGTTCGAAGATCTGGATGAATGTCACCTTCATCGTTTTGAATCTTGGCAAGTACCACATGGACGATGTTGTCCGTGAGATCGTGATCACCGCCAGAGATGAAAACCTTCTCGCCAAATATCCGCCACCCGCCGTCCGGTTGCCTGACTGCGCGCGTTGTTATCTGGCGCAGGTCTGATCCGGCTTGACTCTCGGTGAGACACATGGTTGCGGTCCACTCACCAGATGCAATCGGCTTGGCGATGTGCTGGCGCATCCAATCGGGCCCAAGGGAGGCGATCATCGTCGAAGCCGCGTAGCAAAATGCGCCGTACATAGCGAACGAGTGCGCCGTAGACATGCGCAATTCACTGATGATTGCGGCAAACAGAGGAGGAAGGCCACCGCCACCAAGATCCTCCGGGACACTGATAAAGGGCCAGCCAGCAGCCCGATAGTGCGCCCACGCTTGAGGAAAGCCCGCGGGAGTGATGACGCGACCGTCGACTAACCGTGCTCCCTCGCGGTCACCGGGAACAGCCAAAGGAAGCAACACATCCTCGTGAAATCGTGCGGCTTCGCCCAACAGTTCTTTGATGTCTGAGACTGAGAGTGCCTCGAACCCCGGCAGGTCTGAACGATCCTGCACCCGAAGAAGTTCAGTCAGAATGAAGATCCAATCTTGGACCGGCGCGCGATACGTCGAATGATTCATGACTCCCAGCCTTGCAACGTTGCCCTGTACATCGGTCCGCCGCTCCAGTCCGCCCAACCGAATCCCTGGCGCCAGATCACGTCGAGATCTCCGGATCGCGCGACGATACCCTCGTCGAGCAGTGCCTTGCCCTCCATCGCCAGCACTCGCTCGAGTCGTTCACGCACCTCTTGATCTGGGATGGAACGACGTTCGATTCCCTCGCGTAATGAAGCTTCGAGAATGAGGTCGGTCACCTCCTGATCTGGAATGGGTGACCGCTCACCCGGCTTGTAACGGTAGTAGCCACGACCGGTTTTCTGGCCGAGCCGTCCGCGTTCGAAGAGTGCGTCGACGAGCCAGTCCTCCTCCCCCGTTGCGCGACGGCGGTGCACATTGACTTCAATGCCGCCAGCCATGTCGAGCATTTCGAATGGTCCCATGGGGAGACCCATTGCGCGGGACACTCGATCCACCTGTTGGGGAAGCGCCCCTTCCAGAAGCAGGTGTTCTGCTTCTTTGTTGCGTGCGATCATCATCCGGTTGGCCGCGAACCCCGGGCAAACGCCCACGATGACCGGGGTTTTACCGATACTGCGCGCAACTGCCACCGCGGTAGCGAGAGTTTCTGGCCGAATTTCGGCACCTTCAACAATCTCCAGCAATGGCATCACATGAGCAGGGCTGAAGAAGTGCATCCCCACAACACGACCGGGGTGGGTGGTGGAGGCTGCCAATGCGTTGATGTCCAGTGTTGACGTGTTGGTCGCGAGGATGCACGAGGGCGACACGACAGCTTCGAGTTTGGCGAAAATCTCCTGCTTGAGTGCGAGGTCCTCCCACACCGCCTCTACAACGAGTTGACTTCCGGCTGCAGTGTCGATGTCAATGCTCGTTGTCAGCGTAGGCCCATGCCAGCCTTCGCGTTTGCTCGTCAATCGACTCAGATATTCCTGGATATCCGACAACGCACGTTCGAGAGCCGCCTGGTCGGCATCAACCAGATGCACTGCGAAGTCATTGGACAGAAACGATTTAGCGATGCCGGTGCCCATCGACCCAGCACCGATGACGGTCACCTTGGTGATCGGTGCAGCGATTGCCTCATGGACAGCGGCGCGCTCCTCGCAGTTGGCGAGGACAGCCGCGGCATATGAACGGGCGTGCTGGGCAGATTCCGTTGTGAAGACCGGCACCATCGAGTCGTCCTCTGCCGACTCGAAACACACGATGACGCTGTCATCAATTCGCAGATCGGCAAGATCCGAATCGACTACGACAGTCGTCATTCGAGGGCCCTCGGCTAGCTCGATAACTGCGACAGCTGTCGGTCGCGGAGCATTGGCGACCACAGAGAAGGAGTAGACCGTGCCCCGGCCACTGGCGGCACGCCATTCGGTATCGAACGAACCACACAATGGGCAGTGCGGACGTGGGTACCAGAACGATCGATCACATGGAAGACAGTGCTTGATCACGAGCTCACCGCGTGCCGTTGCCGCCCAGAAGGGTTCATCGTGGGCTACATGCGTGGGTGCCGGATGCCTGGCCGGCTTGCGGTTACTCATTGTCATACCGCCTGGAAAATCGTGGTGCCCGCCACGTGGTAACTGGACATCATCGCCCCAGTTGCATGCGCGAGTGTGAACTCATGATTGGGCACCTGAACATCAGGATGCGCTTCACCGCGACTTTGCCGCACCGCTTCAACGAGCTTGGGAATACCGCCCTTATTCCCGGGGTGGTTATTACACAATCCGCCGCCATCGGTATTGACAGCAAGCCGCCCCACTCCTGAAACTAAGTTGCCGTTGGATGCGAATACTCCTCCTTGTCCACGGGCGCAGAAGCCCAGGTCCTCGAGTTGAACGATGACCGTGATGGTGAAACTGTCGTACAGCGATGCGTAGTGGATATCCATAGGTGTGATCCCAGCTTCGGCGAACGCATCGGCACCGGACCTGACACCAGCGGAGCTCGTGAATTCATAGGTTCCCCCGCTGCTGTGCTTGACAGCTTCTCCTGCCCCAGCCAGACGCACGAGTGGTCGAGACAGGGTTCGCGCAATCTCTTCGCGGACGAGCACGAGCGCACCGCCACCATCAGTGACAACACAACAGTCCAAACGATGCAGAGGATCCGCCACCATCGGAGATGCGAGAACCTCCTCGACTGTGACGACGTTCTGCAATTTGGCATTCGGGTTGTATTGGGCGTGTTGTGAAGCTGCAACCTTTACCCAAGCCAGCTGCTCTGGGGTCGTGCCGAACTCGTGCATGTGGCGTCGAGCAACCATGCCATAGCCGTACATCGGGAGAGCGGGAACCGCCACCGAATATGGAAGTGCCGGAAGTTTGCTTCGGTCGACCCCGCTGAGCATGAGCCCACCCTTACTGGCCAACGGAGTGTCGGCCATGGTGATGAGTGCGACGTCGCACTTGCCTTCAGCGATCGCGCGGGCAGCATGGTTGACATGGAGAAGGTATGAGGATCCGCCACTCTCGGTTCCATCCACATAACGCAAACGATCGAGCCCGATGTACTCGGCCATTGTCGCGACGCCAAGTCCGGGAGCATCAGCCCCGCAGAAGTAGCCGTCAACGTCGCTGAGGGTGAGGCCGGCATCAGCTAAAGCGCCGAGCGCAACCTCAGCATGCAATTGAGCCACTGTCGCGCCGTCTGCTTTGCGAGTGGGATGTTCAAAGATCCCGGCAACAAAAGTCTGCGACCTCATCGTCCACCCTCCCGGCAGCAGACCATGAGGGGAGATTAGGGCCATGCGGGTGCCAATTTCGGGCGATTCCATTTAATGAGATTTGGTTGCTCGTGGTGACAAGTCGAACCTAGAGTGCCGAAGTTGCTCCGAATGAGAAGAGAGCCGTGGCCCGCATGGAAGAAGCAGAGCCGCTCGCGCCTTTCCGTGATGTGCCGTTTCTGGATCGGAACATCGAGGTGGACCGGCGAGCTGATG
This sequence comes from uncultured Actinomycetes bacterium, assembly GCA_903918595.1. Classification (GTDB taxonomy): domain Bacteria; phylum Actinomycetota; class Actinomycetes; order S36-B12; family S36-B12; genus CAIXFB01. The sequence continues at coordinate 4,136 of CAIXFB010000185.1, read as the reverse complement.
GCACTGTCATCCTGCGCAATCGCATAGCGCTGAATCCCATTGCGCCGCACCTTCCGTGGTACCTGCGACGGAATGCGGTTGAGTGTGGTGATCGCACTTGGCTTGCCCAGCGCCAAGGGGCGGCGAATGAGTGGGTGCACCTCACCTACGCCGAGGCGCTATCGAACGTAGATGCCGTTACTCAATGGCTGTTGGACCTGGATCGACCCGGTCGACCGGTCATGGTGTTGAGCGGGAATTCAATCGAGCACGGTGTTCTGGCGCTGGCCGCGATGCAAGCGTCCATGCCGCATGTACCCGTCACCCCGGCCTACTCTCTCAAGAGTTCAGACTTCGGAACGTTGCGATCCATGGTCGACACCATTGATCCGGCAGTACTTTTTGTTCAGGACGCCGAGGCATTTTCTAGCGCACTTGCCGCGGTCGCCGGACCAGACCGACTCGTCGTATGTGTGCGTGGAACTGGTTCTGTGGTTGCGCATTCGTGGCACAACGTTGTTCAGACATTGCCCACACCCGACGTTGCTCGAGCGATCGATGCGATCGACCATGACACGGTGGCGAAGTACATGTTCACATCGGCTTCGACTGGGGCGCCGAAAGCTGTCACGATTACTCAGCGCATGATCGTGACGGCGACTGCATCCAATGCGATGAATGTCGACCGCTCGCGCGATCCGTATCGAACCCTGATGGTTGATTGGCTCCCGTGGAGCCATGTTGCCGGTGGCACCGCCGTTTTTCATCGCATCCTCGAGGAGCAAGGAACGCTGTACATAGATGCTGGTCGACCGACGCCCACCGATTTCGATACGACCTTGGAAAATCTTCGCGAACTCTCACCATCGAACTTCAGCAGCATGCCGCTCGGCTACGCAAAACTGGTCGAAGCCATGGATTCTGACCCTGAACTCGCGCATAGTTTCTTCGAGAATTTGCGCTTCGCAACGTATTCCGGTGCCCGACTTCCCGACGACACCTATCAACGATTTCAATTTCATGCGGTCGAGCAGACGGGCCACCGCGTTCCATTCACTGCCGGTTATGGATCGACCGAGACTCTTGCGGCAGCCGCATACGTGTATTGGGCCTCCGAGCGCACCGGCCTCGTCGGCCTCCCGCAAGCTGGGATCGAACTGAAACTGGTGCCGATGGAAGGTGAGCGGTACGAGATTCGTGTGAAGAGTGACACCGTGACTCCCGGATATCTTGATCGCGATGACCTCAACAGCGAGGCACGCGATGAGGATGGTTACTTTCGGATGGGCGACAGCGCTGCCTTCGTCGATCCGAATGATCCAAGTGAAGGTTTGGTTTTCACAGGACGTGTCGCAGAGGAATTCAAACTGCTATCCGGCACATTTGTTCGAGTCACCTCCCTTCGCGTGACCGCCGTTGATGCTGCGGCCCCATTTCTCACAGATGTTGTGGTGGCCGGTGCTGATCGGGCTTTCGTCGCTCTCCTCGTGTGGCTGAACGCGGAGGGTGTTCGGTCACTCATCGATGGAGAGGAAGACATTCGGATGGAGCCTCGTGTTCGCGAGGTCTTGCGCTCGGCCTTCGCTCAATACAATCTGAGTCATCCAGGGATGAGCACGCGCGTCGACCGGATTTTGATCCTGACCGATGCCCCATCGCAGGCGCGAGGGGAAATCAACGACAAAGGCTACATAAACCAGCGACGTGTGCTGGAATTGCGAACCGATGAGGTCAGCATGCTGTACGCCGAGCCGGTGCATCCGATGGTCATCGAAATCCCGTGAAGTTCTTAGAGACTGAAGTAAAGGAGACCCGTGCCAACTTCTGAGTTGCTCACAATCGAGGAAGTACATGGAATAGGCATGGTTGGCCTGAACCGGCCGAGTTCCCGAAATGCCATCAATGACGCCATGATCTCCGAGTTGGCGGCCTACTTCGAATCCATCCCATCGAGTGTCCGAGTGGTGGTGCTGCACGGTGCCGGTGAGCACTTCTGCGCCGGGCTCGATCTCAAAGAACTCGTCGCAAAGCGCACAGGGGAATTCCTGCCCCCGATTCGGCGATCTCGGAATTGGCATCGCACATTCGATCTCATTCAGTTCGGAGAGGTACCCGTCGTATCTGTACTCAAGGGCGCAGTCATCGGAGGCGGTCTTGAACTCGCAAGCGCAACCCATGTACGTGTGAGTGAACCTTCAACGTTTTACCAATTGCCTGAAGGGCAACGCGGCGTGTTTCTCGGCGGCAGCGGATCAGTGCGCATTCCGCGGATCATCGGAGCCTCACGCGTCATGGACATGATGTTGACCGGCAGGGTCTACTCCTACGACGAGGGGCTGACCCTGGGCCTCGCCCACTATGGGGCCGAAGAGGGCCAGGGGCTCACTCGAGCAATGGAGATGGCGACCACAGTTTCGAACAACTCTGCATCAGGCAATTTCGCCATTATCAATGGCATCGGACGTATCCCAGATATGGGAACGGCAGAGGGCATGTTTACCGAAACCATGGTCACGGCATTGGCACGCAGTGACAGCAACAGCTCAGAGCGAATTACGGAATTCTTCGACGAGAGAAAACGTGCCAAAGAGCCACCAACACAGTCCGACGGCGGATGACTTGTGACAAAGGAGATCTCTATCCCTTCACTGGATAGTTCTCATCTCCTGCTCACAGATAACCCCACCGTTAGTAGCGAGGCAGACGAGAACTCCACGAAACACGCCTTTACACAGATTCACTCGCCGGGGCGGTTGGCGGAAAACCTTGGAGCTCTGGGTCAACACCACACTCGACGCCGACGGCAACCGCATCGGAGGCTCGGCTAGGCGCAGGGGAACGTGGCAATCAGTGTCATGCCTGCCGCTGCAGGCTGCAGGTTCCACTGACCACCGAGTGCTTCGACCCACGCCGAGATCACTGTCATGCCCATGCCGGGCTCAAAAGATTCACCTTGCATACCAACGCCGTTATCGCTCAGGATCAAGACGACCTCGTCGCGTGGCGTGCGCGTGAACTGGATTAAGCATTCCGAGGCACGGCCGTGAATTGCCGCGTTGAGAAGGCCCTGCTCGCAGATGCGGTAGATGCCAGTCGCGCGTGAGATCTCATCTTTATCGCGAAGTCGCGCAGTGATCACATCGCTCTCCACGATCGTGACCTTCATGCCGGGCAGATAGGCATCGGCCAGTTCACGCAATGCGGTGCTGAGAGTGACATAGCCCAAGGTGGGGCTCAATTGCCTGCTTGCCTTGCGCACCTCATTCGACCGAACTCGCTCGAGCTCATCAAGTGCGCTATCAAGTTCCGCCTTCATCTCAGTGGCATCGAGACTGTAGGCCGCTCGAATTCGCAATCCGATCGACACGAGATCGGTCTGCACGCGATCGTGCAAATACGACGCCACCTGACCGCGCACGCGCTCCTCGGACTCGAGAAGCAGACGTCGCTGGGCCACGACTACCTGAAGTGCATCCCTCGCTGCGGTCGCTTCCTGATTGATACGTGCGAATACAGTTCCGATCACCGCATTGATGAACCACACAGGGAAGAAGATCCTGACAGCCGTGTCGATCAGCCGAGGGTTATTCATGATGTCCTGGAAGTTCTCTGAGTTACGCAAGAGGAGGTTCAGCAGCATTGCGCCGATAACCGATGCGAGGGCAAGGGCAAGAAGGTATTCCGGCCATGTGACCGGGCGTTGAGTCATCCGTCGCCGAATCAGCCGATACATGATTATCGGCACGAGAAGCACACCGGGTCCGAACACTCCCACGACCAGGACTCCGAGAATTCTCGAACTAAGCGGGTCTTGCTGCTCGACCATCGGCGAAACTCCGAAGAGTCGCCATCCGACACCGAGGATCATCACCGAGAGGAATGTCCAGAGCGCACCGACATGCACCGGCCACGGGCCTAGAGCGAATTGGCGAATGGCACGACCAACTTGAGAGGCACGAGAGCTAGCGGTCATAGGGGTCCATTGTGCTCATCCGCTTGCCGTCGATCCAGGCGATCACCGCGGCAGTGCGCAGATCCGTTCCGGGTGCCGCATCGGGCACGAGAACTCGATAGCACTCGGAGAGTTCCTTGCGCACCGACACCGGGCGAATGTTGAGTCGCTCGGCAATCACATTGGCATCGACGCCGGTGGCCGC
>CAIXFB010000184.1 GCA_903918595.1 uncultured Actinomycetes bacterium | reverse complement strand
TCCCTACTGAACATGACCCATGGCTGGGGCCCTGGCTTCAATGCCACAGAGAGTGTTCAGGCTTATACGCATCCCCTATGGTTCCTGTCCTGGCTGGCCATAGGGGTTGCAACAAATCAATGGGTCATTGGCGTTCTGGTCATGGGAATCATTTTTTCCGTGGGTGCTTCAGCGTTGATCTTTTGGCGGACTGGCACCATTGCCCGCCTGATCGTGGTGACAGGCCTGCTCGTCATGTCAAATGCTCTTGTTGAGTACGCGACCTCAGGCCTTGAAAACTCGCTGGCTTACTTAACGGTGGGTGTTCTGATTGCCATGACCCTAAATGGCTTTCCGAACACTGGGCGCCGAGCCTACGTAGACATGGCACTCCTTGGGTTGGTCTCGGCTGCGGTGTTCCTCACCCGCTTTGATCTTCTGGTCCTCATCGCTCCGATCCTTGTGTATGTGATCTGGCAGCAGCGCACGCTGTGGCGAGGGTTACTCGTACTTGCCGCAACTTTTGTGGTCCCACTGGTGATTTGGTTCGGGTGGTCTCAATTCACCTACTCCTCGTGGCTTCCTAACACGTTCGCCGCGAAACGGAATGTTGATATTCCGGCTACTGAACTGATCATTCAAGGCCTGCGCTACCTCATGGTCAGTTTCGAAAATGATCCGGTGACGCTGCTAGCTCTCGTGCTCGGGATCGGTGCTGCACTTTTTCTGGGTAGTTGGATCGTTCGCCTATGGGGCATTGGCGTGCTGCTGTACCTCGCTTACGTGGTGTGGATTGGCGGTGATTTCATGGCGGGTCGTTTTCTCGCAGTTCCCGTGTACGTCGCCGTTTTCATGCTGGCGGTAGTCAGCTGGAAATCGCAGAAGGAGGACGACACTGATGTCACAGCTCAGGAAGCAACTGCAGTAGCTGGCATCGGTGCCATAGCGCTTATCGCGTTTCTTTCCGGATCCACACCCGTCGCCTTCAGCAACCCACAGGGAGTCAGGTGGGAGGCGGAACAAAATGTAAGTGCGGGCGTAAGTGACGAGCGCGGAATTTACGTTTCTAATAATCGATCCCTCAACGAACTCATTGACAATTTATCGCTGGCTTACGTTGATCCCGATCTGGTTCCCTACGGCGATGGATCAGGGCTGAACCGCAGTTTGCGAAACCTCAGTAAGACGGCACAGAACTGGCCGGTGAGCGACGGATTTTTCACACTTCCCTCTGAAGTTGCAAATGTGTGTGGATTCTTGGGAACAGTCGGCATTGTTACCGGGCCGACGGTTCACTACGTAGATAACTGCGCGCTCACGGACAGATTCCTCGCGGAACAACCCTTCAAACCCGAGGAACCATTTGCTTGGAAGCCAGGACACTTTCATCGAGCGGTTCCCGAGGGTTACCTCGATGCGATCCGCACCAACGACCCAGGCTTGGTTCAGGATCAAGTGCTGGCGTTCGAGTTGGAGAAACTTTGGGAGAAAATACGCCCTATTGACTAATTGTCATTCCCATTGTCATTGCCACCGAGCGAGAGAAATCCGTCCACGTTGGGATTGTCAACTGATCAATCTGCCCACTTAGGCCAATTAGGGCCTGGCTCTGAACATGAGTGACAAAAAGCTGCACGAGATCCTCATGGGTCAATGCTGGCACATGCGTGGCCCCCTTGCCATCCATTAACTGGGCGGCCGGCTGGATTCCGTCGTAAAGGACCGGGGTGCCAAGGGCGATGGCCTCAAGTACAGGGATGCCATAGCCCTCGGTGCCAATCGATAAGAACGCGCTAGCGCCAGCAACCAGTTCAGTGACTTCTGCATCATTCGCATCTTGAATCCATGTCACGCCTATTCCAGCTTTCGTAGCGGCTTCGAGTTCAGTATTGATGGACTCATCCGATGCTGACCGGGCACCCACAAACACCAGTTCAGCATCTATGCCTGCTGCGGTTGCCTCGGTAAAGGCAGCGAGGATTTCGCGGGGTCGCTTGCGAGCCTCGAGGGTCCCGAGGCGAATGAATCGCGTCTTTGCGGGCTTGACCGCGGGGGTTTCGAGAACGATCACGTGATCGCCACCAGGGTGGGCAACCGTGGTGGCAAGGTGCCGGTCTCTACGCAGGCGCTCGAGGATGCTTGCACGCGCGTACTCGGAGATGCACACGACTGAATCGGCCGTGGCAAGCAGCCGGAAGTACTCGCTCACGTTGGCCGCGGTCCCCGGCTTGAACCGATAATTGCCCGGTTCAGTCATGGGCAGGGTGTCGTAACCGATCATCGCCGTGGGCATGGCCTTGGCGAAGATCTCGAAGCGCTCGAGAACCGATGGAAGATAGCTGACCTCGGGGAGTAACCACGAGTCGTAGATGGAGAGCAGTTCACCGAGTTTCACACGTGGGGCTTCGGTTGCGGCCAACTTCTCTTCGACCTCAGCGCGAAGATCGACATCCTTGTTACGTGGCAAGAATGGGATGCTCAGAAGCTCCCCAGCCTGCTCGGGCGAGAGTAGTGCGAACTCACCGCTATGGGGAACCACAAAATCAGCCTGTACTTGATCACTCGGCCAGTTCAATGCCAACTGCTGGAGCACACGTTGAATCCCTGATCCGTAGGGATCTCGGAGGAACTGTTCGATGTCGATACCTACATACATCTCACGTCCTCCTTCCACGGTTCGCTAGTCGAGCCCATGACATCTGACCAAGAGCGCCAGCGCTCACCATGATCTGATTCTTCGGGATCTTCGAGACTCCACCTTGCCGATCAAGAAAATCGATAGGTGCTTCAGTCATGACAATCCCCTGCTGGTGCATGCCTTCGAGGCATTCAATAAAGAATGCGTAGCCGCTGAAGCCGTACTCATGGTTGAGCGCAGCTTTGATCGCAGGACGGCTAAAAGCACGAAAAGATGTGGTGTATTCCGTCAGGCCCATGGGCAATAGGACGCGAGCGATGGTGTTGGCGCCATGGCTAAGGATCTGCCGGCCTTTTGCGGCTTGATGTGTTCCACCACGTGTGCGGGTCCCAATACAGAATTGGGCTTGGGAAAGTCCTTTGACCACACCCGAGATCTGGCTGGGCAGGTGGGATCCATCTGCATCCATTGTGACCAGAACGTCGTAACCGTTCTCGTAGGCGTATTCCATCGCGTACAAGTGAGCCGTGTTGAGACCGAGTTTCCCAACCCG
>CAIXFB010000183.1 GCA_903918595.1 uncultured Actinomycetes bacterium | reverse complement strand
TCAGATGGAATTTGCATCATCATGTTCAACACATAGTGAGTGCAGTGCTGGTAACCTCTGAAACCGCTCAATCGCGGAGAGTGAGTGTGCTAGCGATGTATGAATCCGAGGACAGGGTCAGGCAGTCATGACGGATGAGGTGATTGAGCAATTCTCGCAACGAGAATTTGACGAGTTAATCAAGAAGTTCCATCGCTGGGGTCGTTGGGGTATTGAAGATCAACGCGGTGCTCTGAATCTTGTCACCTCGGAAATGATTTCTGCAGCGGCGCAGAAAGTCAGATTCGGCAAGGTTGTCTCGTTAGCTTTGCCTATTGGTGCCAATACCTCACCTGCCTGGCGGCATCGGTTCCCTCCGGAGTATTGGATGCTCAGATCGGGCGCGGATGTAGTCAGTGACCTCGAATCAGGCAATAAGGGAATGTCAGTCTCCGACGACGCTCTCAAGTTTCCACTGCAGTCCAGTACCCATTGGGATGCGCTCTCACACGTTTTTCACGATGGGTTCATGTACAACGGACAACGCCCTGAAGTTCTTACGCAGAATGGATCCATCTTCAGTTCCATCGTGTCTGCTTCGAGTGGAATGGTGGGCAGAGGAGTGCTCCTCGACATAGCCGAATTGCGCGGAACTCCGCACCTGCAGATCGGTGACACCGTGGAAGCCGACGATCTAGAGCGGGCTTGTGAGGTCTTCGGTGTATCAGTGCAACAAGGTGATTTTGTACTTGTGCGCACGGGCCGGCTGGGTCTGGCTGCGGCGTCGGGTAACTGGGGAGCGGAATGGTCCGGGGGCGCTAACGCTGGCTTGGGTTTCTCCACAATTGAATGGTTGGCATCTCGTGATGTCGCGGCTGTGGCCTGTGACAACTTCTCGGTTGAGGTGATACCCGCCCAGACCTCTCACTTTGGCCAGCGAGCCCCGCTCCACTCAATTCTCATGCAGGCCTGTGGGATCTACTTGGGAGAAATGTGGCTCCTTGAGGAACTCCATGAGGTCTCTCGCGAACTGAAACAGTATGAGTTCATGTTGGTGGCGCCGCCGATGTTGGTGAGTGGGGCAGTCGGTTCCCCCTGCAACCCCCAAGCCATCTTTTAATTTTCCAAGGCAATTCCACCCTGCGAAACTAGCCCTGCCAGACAGTCCCCATTGTCGCAATGATGGGGCCATGTCCGCGCCAACTCAGGGTGTCATCGTCACAGCCGGTTCAGATCCGATGAATCTGCAGGTGATCCAAATTCTTCACGAGGATGGATTTCGGGTGGTGCACACCCGCGACGCCGAGGATGCTGCTGCCCCTGCAGATCCCCAAATCCCATCTCTCGTCCATCCGGTCACGGATTTCACATCGGCTCAGGTGCTCCTTGAGTTGATCGAATCAACTTTCGGATGGGTAGCTGGCCTGGTGACCCCCCTGCCTCCTTCCTCATCCCGAGCGATCACCGACGTCGACGCTGCTGGATGGAATGAGTTTCGCCAGAGCGACATCAAGCGCAATGTGGCGATGGCCAAAGCTGGTGTGCAGGTGATGTCAAGCCGGGGAGGTGGGCGCATAGTTGTGCTTTCCTCGACCTCAGCCTTTTTTGGCAGTGGAATTGAACAAGCGGCCGCAAATGCGGCCATGATCAGCTTGTCCAACGCAGTCACGTTGAGCATTGAAGCAACCCAGGTCACCTCCAACTGTGTGGTTGTAGGCAGTGGGGAAGATCGTGGTGGTCTCGCTGCAACCACGGCCACATCGGGTGAGATGGTTGGGCGCGTTGTCTCTTTCCTGCTCGGTGATGGTGGTAGCGACATCAGTGGTCAGTTGGTCGCCTGTTCGGGAACAACCGTGGGCCTCTATGTCCCACCCTTGATAATCGAATCGACCAATGTCCTGGTGAAATTCGATCAAACTCCGTCGAGTGCCCAAATCGGTGCAGCGCTCGAACCGTTATTGGCAACAGGTAGGGGCTGACATGGGTGCGTTATCGGGCAAAGTGGCGTTCATCACGGGTGGCGGCAGGGGTCTTGGTCGAGCGATTGCCTTGGAGATGGCCCGGCAGGGTGCAGATGTTGGCGTCAGTGACTTCTTTATCGACGATGCAGGAACATCCGCAGCGCGGCAGGTCGCTGACGAGATTGAAAGTCTCGGTCGGCGCTCTTTTGCAGACACGTCCGATCTCTCGAATTTCGCACATGCACAAAATGCAGTTGATGCTGTTGCGGAATCACTCGGTGGCTTAGACATCTTGGTGACATGCGCAGGAAACTTCTCATCATCAACAATCGCTGACATACAAGACGATGACTGGGACAACGTCTTCGATATTCACCTCAATGGGCATCTTGCATGCGTCACGTCGGCCGCGGGGACATTCATCAGCCAAGGCCGAGGCGGTCACATCGTCACGGTGTCTTCACGCGGGGGACTCTTCGGGCCGCAGGTCGCGTATGCGGGTGCCAAAGCAGGAATCATGGGATTGACCGCTGCTGCTGCGCGAGAGTTAGAGCCGCATGGAGTTAGCGTGAACTGTCTCCTGCCCAGTGCACAAACGCAGCTGTTCACGATCCCAGCGTCTGCGCGCAGGTTCGGTGGAATGCCGGAGTCGTTGAACATGGATCCGGCTCACATCGCTCCCCTCATCTCCTTTCTCTGCTCGACGCCACCTGGTGAGACGTCAGGCAAATTCATATACGCATCGGGGGAGGACTTGTGCCTGTATGCGGAGCCACTGAAGCTTGCAGGAAAAACTACCTTTATTCGAAACGACGTTCCTTGGACTACTGAGGCACTTTCGGACTACCTACCGTCCTTCTTTGGGGTTGATGCGTGATGGAGAAATTCTCAGGCGTGTATATCGATGGTGTTTGGCGATCTGGATCCACCGATGTGATCACTGTGGTGGACCCCTCCACTGAAGTATCCTGGGCTCAAATAGGTGTCGCAACTCGGTCTGATGTGGATGACGCGGTGCGCTCTGCTGACAATGCCTTCCGTACTTGGGCGCAGGTTCCGTTAGACAGAAGAATCGCAATTGTTCAGCGATTTACGGAATTGGTTCGGGAGCACACAGACGAACTGGTCCGAATCCGCTGCAGATCAATGGGATCTCCGATCACCTCGAGTAAAACTCTTAGCAATTCGAATGGCTTATTGGAAATGTACTTGGAGACCGTTCAGCAGGTCCAATTCGGTCAAGTCAGATCAGACCAGCACGGATCTGCATACATAATGCGGCGACCAATAGGAGTGGTCGCTGGAATTGTTCCGTGGAACGTGCCGGTACGAAATGAACTCAAGAAGATCATCCCTTCGTTGTTGACGGGGAATACATGTGTTCTTAAGCCCTCGCCCGAATCACCGCTTACGGGTGCCCGCTTGATGGATCTGTTCGCGGAAGCTGGGCTACCGCCGGGTGTTCTGAATTTGGTCACAGGTGGTGCTGACATTGGTGAAGCTCTGGTCACACACCCGGGGGTGAGAAAGATCGCATTCACCGGGAGCACTGCGACGGGTGCAAGGATTGCCGAACTTGCAGCACCCACATTCAAGCGAATTCAGTTGGAGTTAGGCGGAAAATCGGCCGCGATCGTGCTCCCTGACGCCAATATGAGTGACGTCGCACCAAACCTTCTCGCTTTCGGTTTCGGAAACAGTGGTCAGATCTGTGCCTCGCTGACTCGAGTATTTGTTGACAGGCGGTACCAAGAAGAGCTCGGAGATTTGCTTGCAGAAGGTGCCAAGCGGCATGTGCTGGGACCAGCACTTGACCCATCCACCACATTGGGTCCACTGGTCTCCAAGAGGCAACAGGAGCGAGTACTCGGCTATATCCAGCAAGGGATTGACGAGGGGGCCACTCTTCGGGCAGGCGGGGTGAATAAGCCGCGTGATACCGGATGGTTCGTAGAACCAACGGTGTTCCTCAATGTGAACAACTCGATGACCATTGCGCAAGAGGAAATCTTTGGACCGGTCATCTCGGTCATCCCCTACGACACCGTGGAGGAGGCAATCAGAGAGGCGAACAACTCGCAGTACGGTCTTCATGGTGCAGTGTTCTCCGAGGATGCGGAGTACGCACTTAACGTGGCAATGCAATTAGAGACCGGAACGTGTGCTATCAATAGTTTTGACCTACCAATCAACGCACCCTTTGGTGGGGTGAAGGGATCTGGGATTGGCCGAGAGAACGGTCTCGAGGGCTTTGACTCATACCTCGAGTATCACTCGTACAAAATTCCGGAAGGGATGATTCCCCAGCTGCAAGCTGATAGCGGCCCACAGTACGGCGGGGAAAGCAATGGCGACTAATTCGAATCAAGCATCGCATCACCCAGTTATTTCGGGTGTTTACGACGGTACTTCTTGGCTCGAGAGCAATGGTGGCGAAACATCTACATTGGTGAATCCATCCACTGAAGAGATCTTGTGTGAGGTTGCCCTCGCGACCGCAGCAAATCTCGATGCAGTGGTGGCACCTGCAACAGTTGCATTCACGTCTTGGTCGCAAACACCATTTGCAGAGCGCGCTGAACACCTACACCGGATTGCACGCGCATGGCAGAAATCGGGCGAAGAGATTGCACAGTCGGTGAGTCGCGAAATGGGTATGCCCATAACGATTTCACGCTTATCCAACTGGCAAGCATCTGCACGCAATTTCTCCTACTACGCCGATCTCCTCCTTACACAGGCGCAAGAGAACATTCGTCCGGCGGAATCGTTCGACGGAGAAACACACGTCTTTGCCAACCCGGTTGGTGTTGTGGCTGCCATTGCCCCATGGAATTTTCCTGGTGTTTTGATGACGAGTAAATTGGCGCCAGCGCTTGCAGCAGGTTGCACGGTGGTGCTCAAGCCTGCTGTGGAAAATGCGCTTACGGCGCATCTCATGACGGCTGTCTTTGAGGAAGCGGGGCTTCCACCAGGGGTCGTGACCATCGCAATCGGCGGAGCTGAATTCGGTCAGGAATTGGTGAAAGACGAACGCATCGCACTCGTCGCGTTCACTGGATCAACTGCAGTGGGGCGCAATATCGGAGCAATTGTTGGAGAGCGTCTCGGCCTCACCAATCTGGAACTCGGTGGAAAGTCAGCTGCGGTTGTTCTTGACGATGCGGACATGGACGTTGTTGCAGTGGGTCTGCCACCGCTCGCCTTCCGCAACTCCGGGCAAACCTGCTTTGCGCAGTAGCGCATCATTGCCACGCCAGGTGTCTACGGTGAGGTGGTGCAGGCCCTGACCGCTTGGGCGCAGGAGCAGCAGATCGGCCCGGCACTGGCAGATGGCACCACTTTCGGGCCGTTGGGGACTCGACAGCATCGAGAGCGGGTGCTCGGTTTTCTTGATCGTGCTGTTAAGCAAGGGGCTGAAATCATTTTTGGCGATGATCAAAGCCTTCTGCCCTCGCAGGGTTTCTTCGTCAATCCCGTGATTCTTGCAGGGGTTGATAACGGTTGGGAGATCGCTCAGGAAGAAACGTTCGGTCCGATTGTGACCTTGATCGCAGCCAGAGACGAAGAACATGCGATCGAACTTGCCAATGACTCTCGCTATGGCCTTGCTGGGACCGTGTGGACTTCGGATCCGCAACGTGCACTCAGTGTTGCTCGACGTATCGAAGCCGGAAGTGTGGGAATCAACGGTTTCCGTCCGGACCTAGGCGCGCCATTCGGTGGGATCAAGCAAAGCGGGCAGGGCAGGGAAAACGGGCCGGAAGGACTTCGTTGCTATCTGCGATCAGACTCAATTTATGCATTCCGCTGATTCCTTGCCTGACTGGAACTGCCGACCGCAGCAAAAACTCCGTGTCCAGTCACTGGTCCAGTCGGGCCCTGTCAGCAGGTGGTCACCAACTCACAGTCCGACTTTCGGCCTGAACCGCGCTCATTCAAGGGGGGATTTCCCCTCCCGACCCCCTACGAGATAGCCTTTCGGGGTTGCTCACTCCGGTGGGCGCACGCACAGAACCCTCCTGCCACGGATCGACCGTGGCCGCTTAGTCCGAAGGAGGTGGGTTGTTCATGCGTCGTTATGAGGTCATGGTCATTCTCGACCCCGAGCTCGAAGAGAAGACAATCGCTCCCAGCCTTGAGGCATTCCTCAACGTTGTGAAGGCAGATGGTGGCACCGTCCACACCGTCGAGGTGTGGGGCAAGCGCCGCCTCGCCTACGAAATCAACCATAAGAACGAGGGCATCTACGCCGTCCTCACCATGAATGCGACACCTGCGGCCGTCGCCGAGCTCGATCGTCAGCTCGGTTTGAACGAGTCCGTGATGCGCACCAAGGTGATGCGCCAGGAGGAGCCCGAGACCGCAGGCGTTGCCTGATGGCTGCCGGAGACATCAACGTCACGATCATCGGGAACTTGACGAACGATCCTGAGTTGCGTTTCACACCTAGCGGTGCGGCCGTTGCTTCCTTCACTGTGGCGTCGAGTTCTCGTTACCTCGACAAGACTTCGAATGAATGGAAAGACAGCGATCCCGTCTACATGCGGTGCAGCGTCTGGCGTCAATATGCGGAGAACGTCGCGGAGTCCCTGTCAAAGGGAACGCGCGTCATCGTGTCTGGTCGCTTGAAGCAGCGTTCGTACGAGACCCGTGAGGGCGAGAAGCGAACCGTGATGGAGATGGAGGTCGACGACGTCGGCCCGGCTCTGCGTTACGCAACAGCAAAGGTGAACCGCGTTGCGCGGGCGGGTGGCGAAGGCGGCCAAGGCGGAGGCAGCGGTGCTCCCGCTGATGATCCTTGGGCAACAGGCGCACCGGCTGGCGGATACGACGAGCCACCCTTCTAGGCAGCCCGCTTCGCAGCAGGCGCACACCACACAGACTGATACGACACACATAGGAGTTGGACCATGGCACCACGTGAAAGCAAGCGAGAGCGTGAGAAAGAGGCGCTACGCAAGATCAAGAAGAAGGCATGCCCCTTCTGCAAAGAAGGCGTTCCTGAGGTCGATTACAAGGATGTCAACTTGCTCCGCAAGTACATCTCCGATCGCGGCAAGATCCGTGCACGTCGGGTAACCGGCAACTGCACCCGTCATCAGCGCGACATCGCAATGGCAGTTAAGAATGCCCGCGAGGTAGCCCTGCTTCCCTACACCGCCTCATCTCGCTAAGGACGAACATCATGAAGCTGATTCTCACTCAGGAAGTGAACGGCCTTGGTATCGCCGGCGATGTCGTCGAGGTCAAGGATGGATACGGACGCAACTACCTTCTGCCCCAGGGACTTGCCACGGCATGGACCCGTGGTGGCCAGAAGCAGGTCGATCAGATCAACCGTGCCCGCAAGGTGCGTGCGATCCGCGACCGCGATCACGCCAACGAGGTCAAGCAGACTCTCGAATCGGCGCCCGTTCGCATTGTTGCCCGTGCAGGTGAAGGCGGACGCCTCTTTGGCTCCATCACCACCGCCGATGTTGCCGGCGCCGTTAAGGCTGCTGGTGGCGTAGTGCTCGACAAGCGCAAGGTCGAGCTCGCGGGCCCGATCAAGACTGTTGGCAAGCACAAGGCAACTGTGCAGCTGCTGCCGAACGTTGTGGCAACTGTTGCTATCGAGGTTGTTACCGAGTAGGTATTTTGTCTGAAGGGGCCGTGTGGTGAAAACCACCCGGCCCCTTCTTTTTTGGAAAAGGGCTATGCAAATCAACGAGAAGGCGGCAGGCTAAGCCGGTTATCACCCTGAGGAGGGCATATGTCATTTAGCAACTCGGTCAAGCACGTCTTCACCAATTACGCGACGTTTAGAGGACGCGCCTCGCGCTCGGAGTTTTGGTGGTTCCAATTATTCGTCTTCATTGTTGGGTTGATTCTGGTTGTTATTGACAGCGCAACTGGACTAACGGTCGGCGCATCGTCGGAGGAATACCTCATCGGCGACACAGTGATTCCGGTGGTCTCGTCGGGTGTGGGAGTACTTTCCACCATTTTCAGCCTGGCCAT
The DNA here is from genome assembly GCA_903918595.1 of uncultured Actinomycetes bacterium. GTDB lineage: Bacteria > Actinomycetota > Actinomycetes > S36-B12 > S36-B12 > CAIXFB01. The sequence goes on along the minus strand of CAIXFB010000183.1, from coordinate 935 downwards.
ATTGATTCCTTCACTTGCTGTGGGCGTTCGTCGTCTACACGACTCAGATAAGTCCGGCTGGTTGTTGCTGCTGGGTTACGTGCTGATTTGTGCATGTGGCATCGGACTCATCCTGCTGATTGTCCTGTACCTGCTCAAGAGCACACCGGGCGACAACAAGTACGGACCACCTGCACCTGTTTCGGCCTAAAACCGAGAGCGCTTTTCAGGGGCTATCGACTGATACGAGCGGGCAGTTCGACGACAAGTGCGTCGGCTGCCCGTTCGATCATTTTCAACACATCTACAAAACCGTCATCGACGCCGTAATAGGGGTCGGGAACATCAAGTTCGGGGTGTGGCTCGTCCAGGTGCGCTAGGGCCGGGTCGAAGGACCGCATCATGCGGATATCCGCTTCAACTCCAGCCTGCGCAGCCATGATCTGCAGGTTCGCATAGTTGGTTGAATCCATCGCGAGGATCAGGTCAAGATCGGCAAACCAGTCTGCGTTGATCTGGCGGGCGCTGTGGTCGAGTTCGTAATCGTGCGAAATGAGGGTCGAGATGGTGCGTGGGTCGGCATCATGGCCGATATGCCAGTCGCCGGTGCCTGCCGAATCGACGAGAACCAGGTCCCCAAAGCCTGCCGCTGCCACCCGGTCTCGAACCACGGCCTCGGCGATGGGAGATCGACAGATGTTGCCCAAGCACACGGCGGTGATGCGGTAGGTGGTCACGTCGCGAATTTTAGCCCGATGTCCGAAAAGAATCTTTTGTCCACAGGTTGGGGACGAATTTCCGCGCTCAACAGCCCATTGAGCCCCATAAGTCACTCCGGTTATCCGCACCTTGTCCCCAGAAAGGTGAGGGGTTTCCGCCATACATCCGCATGTTGTCCACAGATTTATCCACAGGCGTAATGGACACGCCTGCGCTGTCTGCCTAACGTCAGACCC
>CAIXFB010000182.1 GCA_903918595.1 uncultured Actinomycetes bacterium | reverse complement strand
GTTTAAGCGAGGATTCACCGAACAACCGACCGCCCATGCAGTCCTGCATCGACCACTTCCGCTGAGCCCGCTCATCAACAACCGGATGGAAATAGCTGGATGATCCAGAGGCGTAGTTGTGGGAGCGAAAGCCCCGATTCGCGTCAACAAAGAATAGTGATCCTATAGAGGGTGATTGAGACTTATCGGGTCGCTCAATGAGTCCTTATCGGCGCACGCAGGTGCGATTGATCAAGATTTCGAGCAATAGTCATGACCTGTAGATGGGGGCACTGAACCGTTATGTTTTTGTGAAGGAATTCGGACGGTTTCTAACTAGGTATCCATCTCTCACGGAGAGGAGAGCTTGGGACTCTCAAGACTGAGATCCCTTTGCCTGAAAAGTTTGTAATGAATATCGAGCTCAAAATAAATTCGATTTTTTGTGCACAAAATAGCGTTTAATCCTGGAAGATGGCTTCAATGCGTTGTGCCGCATCTGGCGCAAAAATTGGTATGGGCAGGTTTCTTGCCGAATCGGTAGCGATGGTAAATGTTGCGCTGATGTCAGATCTATTCGGGTCGGGCCCGACAATTGTGCTGAAACTGCTAGCGATTTCGTAGAACTCCCCACTAGCGATCCAAGCGTTCAAATGGTCGGTATAATCGTTTCGAAAACGAGCCAAGTCAGAATGCCAAGGCAACACATTGATTTCTTCCCAGGTGCTATTGAGAATTTTAAGTTCTACCGCTAAGTTCTCCCCGGCCTGTTGAATTGCTTCCACATAACGTGATTCCGCAAACTCTCTACTGGTCATTTCCCACTTTTCAAAGGAATCGTTGGCTTCACGATGCTCTCTGATATTCGTCACCATCACACTCTCGGTTTGTTCCACTGTGTCCAACATTGAATTTAATTCTTGGCTGCGCATCCATTGGTCTACCACAAACACCAACGCGACAGCAACAAGTACGCCCGCAATCGAAGAAACAACAATTACACTGCGACGATTATCTGATTGATGAATGGCTGTTTGTTCACTATCGGAATTCACTTGTCTACGGACGGGTGTGGGAGTGCCAGTCTTCTTAGCGGGTTCACTTACCTCAGCAGGATCCCTTGTTGTCGCAACTTTATTTAGGACGGCGGCGAGAGCGGTCCACATGAGTAACGAGAGTGCTACCGGGGTGAGAGCCGCGAGGAGCGGCCTTGTCATCACGGTGAAAACAGGTATCCCCGCTAACAAGATGATGACACAAACGGCCATTGCTCCCAATGCAATGATTGCTACCCACGCAACGTCTTCCCAGGACGTGCGGTCTCCTTCAGGTGTCTCATACCGTGCGTATGCAACCAATAACCAAGATACCGAAATAATGAGCACCACAAAGGCCAAGGTAAACGCGTTGTTGTGCCTTGTTCCTTCATAAAGACTGTCCCAGTAACTTTCCGCGATGACTAATGGCATTGCAATTAGGGATGCGGCACTAACCCCACCAAGTATTTGAATCTTCCTAAGCTTATTCACTTTAGGCCCCCTGATTGTTGGCGAAGGTTACCAGTTCTACAGCTCGTTCATACTGAATATGATGTGTAAGTATGCAGTTATGCAGAGCTCTGGGGGAAACCATGAAAGTGAACCGTTAGGGCTTTCCTCTATGTGACGGCGTGAACGCTACGGGCATGGAACCAAAGTTTTAAGCGCGGTGTAGTCAGCCCTTGGGGCTTAGCTCCGCTAAAGGTTCTAGTGAATGCCCAAAATCTGTGTCGCGGATCGTACCTGGAACATCATCTGAGTTTTGTAATTTCGAGGTGGGGTCTCCATCTCGCTGCCGTGACTCCCGAGAATGCTCAAGTTTCATGGTCGCTCTAGGAGTGGACGGACTTTTTGAGTTCTAGGCCGGGCGGAGGCGTGCGTTTACGGATCGGTGGTGGTTTCGATCAGAGGTAATTCAGGGGTTAGTGCTCGAGGAGTTTTCTTTCGACTTCCTGAAGTATCCGAGTGAAATCCTCGGGAATATGATCCAGGGTTTCGCACACCTGGC
>CAIXFB010000181.1 GCA_903918595.1 uncultured Actinomycetes bacterium | reverse complement strand
GATCGGACAGGCCGCACCAACCCCAGGCGGTCTCGGCGCCGTGGAGGCCGCCCTCGTGGCCGGACTCACCGCCGGTGGACTCGATGCTGGGATTGCAGTCTCCGCAGTGCTGCTCTACCGGCTCGTCACGTTCTGGATCCCGACGATCCCCGGCTACTGGGCCTTCAACTGGCTCACCAAGAAGGGGGCTCTCTAGCGCTACCCGCACGCGAGAAACTCGACCATCATTCGTCCCCCGTTTCATGACGAGAGTCGACGATTGGGTCAGCGAGGTGTCTGTGGATTCGGGAATGCTCGGGACAGCCTGATAATCGCGCACCGGTTCTTGAACCCCTGGCATTCGTATTGAACCCAGCGGCCCTGCAGTGCGTTGACGTCGACACGGAGCCCGAGCCTGGTGCAGGGGTTCTGGTGCTCGTCGGCCGATCACACTGAGGCCGCGCGGAGAGACGCCGAATCAGGATTCGCCGATAAACACGAAATGACTCTCGCTTAGACATAGCCTTCAGGCATGAGCGAAGTGACGATTACTGCCCTAGAGAACGGCCCCCTCGAGGTTTCCGGCATGAGTTGCGTGAAGAACGCCGCCGGCGAAACCCTCAAGGAGGGCGAGAAGCAATTCCTGTGCCGCTGCGGGCATTCGGCGAACAAGCCGTTCTGCGATGGTGCTCATAAGCGCGAAGGGTTTGTCGGCTGAGTTTTCCCCAACGTAGGTGAGCGCTTCTCTCAACCACAGCCGCCGAGAAGTACCTTCCCGTCGGTAGCTGCACGTCCCACGATGAGCCATGCGCTCACCTAGCCTTGATTTCGATCAATCCCCCCTAGAGGCTTCTCATCTAGGGGGGATTGATCTATTCTTATGAAGCCACTTCGCACCGCGCGGTTGCTCGTTCTACTGAGAATTCAGGGATGCGTCCTCGTGAGGCGACATGGCAGGCACGACGTCTACGCCTGCCCGTGCGGGAGACACCGGACAGCCGTGCCAACGTCGCACAAATCTGTCTCGCCCGGGGTTCTCCGGAACATCCAGGAAGACCTGAGCTGCATCACGAAGGGATGGCTGGGATGAAGACCTACACGGCGCACGCCACCAAAGAAGAACGCTGGTGGATCGTGCGCGTTGATGGTGTCGGGGTTACCCAGGCCAAGAATCTCCGCGAGGCTCATGTGATGGCCGCAGATCTCATCGAGGCTGTCACCGGTCTTCACGCATCCAAATTTGAGGTCAGCCTCAACACAGAACTCGCACCGATGTTGAAGCAGGAAGTCGAACAGGCACGGAAAGCGATCGATGCCCTCGAAATTCAGCAGGTGGAAACCGCTCGCAAGTCGCGGGATGTGGCACGCCGACTCGTGGAGGCCGGCGGTCTCTCAGGAGCCGATGCTGCAGTGGTGCTTGGGGTGTCTCCGCAGCGAGTGTCTCAACTCCTGCGCGCATGACAGTGGCCCGCGACTTTCATCGCGGGCCACTGTCATGAATTGCTAGTACATGGGCTTGTCTGGCTCAATCTGACTGACCCAAGCATTGATCCCGCCGCCCACATGGATGGCATCGTTAAAGCCGGCACCCTTGAGGACCGCCAAGGCCTCGGCTGACCTGCCACCAACTTTGCAGTGCAGCACGATCTGCTTGTCCGAGGGCAGCTTTTCCAGCGCTGATCCATCAAGGAACTCACCCTTGGGGATGAGCACTGCACCGGGGATCTGCACAATCTCCCACTCGACT
>CAIXFB010000180.1 GCA_903918595.1 uncultured Actinomycetes bacterium | reverse complement strand
GTTGCAGGTTGGTCGCCATCTTTTGATGAGTGTGCCCGGTGTGGTGCGTCCGGTCCGCATACGGCTTTTAACGTGCAGGCCGGCGGGATGATGTGCTCGAATTGTCGGCCGCCTGGTTCAGCAAACCCATCTGCTGTGACCGTGGCGTTGCTCGGCGCGCTGCTCAGTGGAGATTGGGCTGTTGCTGATGTCACAGCAGAACGGGAACGCAAGGAGGCAAGTGGCCTCGTTGCGGCGTTTTTGCAGTGGCATCTTGAGCGAGGGCTGCGGTCGTTACCGCTCGTTGATCGTGGTTAGTGTCAAGATGGGCAAATGGCACGTCAACCGGTGATCTCGCCGCCGCAGCACCCATCGGGTGCGCGGCCGCCGAAATTGCCGAAGGAGTTAGTGCCCCGCCATGTTGCCTTGGTCATGGATGGCAATGGGCGCTGGGCAAAAGAGCGTGGTTTGCCCCGAACCGCCGGCCACGAAGCAGGCGAGGCCAGTCTGCTCGACTGCGTGCACGGTGCACTCGAATTGGGCGTGGGTTGGATCAGCGCGTATGCCTTCTCCACCGAGAACTGGAAGCGTTCCCCCGATGAGGTCCGATTCCTTATGGGTTTCAACCGTGATGTGATTCGACGTCGACGCGATGAAATGCATGATCTTGGGGTGCGTATTCGCTGGGCTGGGCGCCGGCCCAAGTTGTGGAAGAGCGTGATCGACGAACTAGAAGAAGCTGAGCGCCTCACGGCAAAAAACTCCAAACTCACGCTGACGATGTGCGTCAATTACGGCGGTCGGGCCGAGATTGCCGACGCTGTCTCGGCAATTGCGCGAGAAGTCAAAGCTGGCCTGATAAACCCAGACAAGATCGACGAGCGAACTATCGCGCGCCATCTGGATGAGCCGGATATGCCTGATGTTGATTTGTTTGTGCGGTCATCAGGCGAGCAGCGCACCAGCAACTTTCTTTTGTGGCAATCTGCCTACGCAGAAATGGTCTTCCTGGACACCCTGTGGCCGGATTTCGATCGCCGTCATTTGTGGCATGCATGTGAGATCTACGCCTCGCGTGATCGTCGATACGGCGGCGCTGTTCCCAATCCGGTGCCAAAATCATGAGTCAGGTGGTGGATGCACCGCACAAGAACAAGCGTTGGCGGATTGGTTCTCTTGAGATCCTGATCATCGGCCTCATTGCGCTCGTGGTGGGCCAGCAGTGGATCGTCACGTTTTTCACCAACCCCGCACTGCAGACCGCATCAACGATTTTTGTTTCGATCGTGGTGCAGGCGATGCCGTTCCTCGTGGGTGGTGTGCTGCTCTCCGGTGCGGTCACAGCGTTTATCCCAGCGAGTGTGTGGCAACGGGTGCTGCCGAAAAACAAAGCGTTGGCCGTTCCCGTTTCAGGTTGTGCCGGGATGCTGCTGCCCGGTTGTGAATGTGCATCCGTTCCTGTTGCCGGCTCACTTGTCTCGAAGGGAGTTCCGGCCTCATCCGCCCTGACGTTTCTACTTGCTGCCCCTGCGATCAACCCCATCGTGTTGGTCTCCACGTTTGTGGCCTTTCCGGGTGAACCAGCACTGGTGCTCGCGCGGTTCATTGCATCACTGGCCACCGCGATCATCGTCGGTTGGATTTGGTTGCGTTTCGGTCAGGATTCCTGGATGCGGATGGCTAGTCGACTTCATCTTGTTGGCGACACAAAGTTCGAGACCTTTCGCCGCACGGCCGCCCATGATTTCCTGCACGCTGGTGGTTTCTTGGTGTTTGGTGCCGCCATTGCTGCCTTCATTAACGTGATAATCCCAGCCGAGTGGATGCAATCGGTGGCTGATAATCCGGTGCTCGCCATTGGATTCATGGCTCTGCTCGCGATCGTTCTGTCGATCTGTTCAGAGGCCGATGCGTTCGTAGCCTCGAGTTTCACCCAGTTCTCACTCACGTCCAAGCTGGTGTTCATGGTGGTCGGCCCGATGGTCGATATCAAGTTAGTAGCCATGCAAACCGGCATCTTCGGTCGCAGATTTGCGATGCGCTTCGCTCCCACGACTTTGGTGGTAGCGATCGCAATGAGCCTGATAGTTGGCGGGGTGTTACTGACATGACACGTGAAGTGCAAGCGGTGATCCTGGTTCTCGTGGGCAGTGCCATCATCCGAATTACCATCGACGACACATTCTTGAATTACGTCAAAGAAGGTATGCGTCCCTGGTTACTTCTCACTGGAGGCGCCCTCATTGCGATGGGCGTTCTTGCCATCGTCGACGTATTCCGGGGTGAGAGAGGGGAAAAGAACGACGACCAGCCCGAGCACGAGCCTGAGCACGAGGATGATCATGCGCATCACGGACCTCGTTCAGCCTGGCTGCTACTGCTCCCGGTCCTTGCTATTTTCCTGATTGCTCCACCAGCCTTGGGCTCCTACGCTGCTGCCCGCGACCTCACCAACTCTTCGCCGTCAGCTGCAGTGGCACCACCGTTGCCGCCAGGTGATCCCGTAGAGGTCTATGTATCGGACTACGTGAACAGAGCGGTATGGGATTTCGGCAAAACGCTGGCCGGTCGCACTGTCGCAATCACGGGGTTCGTGGTGCCCAACCCCGAGGGCGGCTGGTGGCTCACCCGAATGTCTTTGGCGTGCTGCGCAGCTGATGCCTTCGCAGGAAAAATACAAGTAGTGGATCCTCCTGAAGGTTGGGAGGAACCTCCGGCAGACACTTGGACAGTTGTGACAGGGGAGTGGGTTCCCGGTGGTGGCACCAACTCCGACACCGCGATTCCACTTCTCGCAGCAGAAAACATCGTGCAGATCGAGCAGCCGGTCAATCCTTACGACTAGATTCGTGCGATGTCGACCCCAGGCTCTCCTCGTTGGCGCGCCCGCTGGGTGCTTGTTTCATTCCTCATAACGTGGGTTATCACCCGAATCGTCACCACTGTGCTGCATGTTGAAGGTGCTGGTTCAAATGGCGGGCTGATGGTTGGTGGGGTGCATATTCATCATGCGATCTTCGGCATCACGATCTTGTTTGTGATGACCCTCGCCTGGGTTATCGGTGCAGGGTGGTCGTCAATGAGTTCCACATCCAAACTCAGGCCGATCCTGTACGGCATCGGCTGGGCACTCATTCTTGATGAGCTCGCGCTGCTTCTCAATCTGGCTGATGGGTATTGGGCACCGCTAGGGAATGGAAGCCTGATCGCCGTTGCGATTTTCGTGGTCGTGACCGGGGTGGCCTCAGTGCGGGCCTCGGATCATTTCAATTCAGTGTGAACAGTTACTGCACAGG
>CAIXFB010000179.1 GCA_903918595.1 uncultured Actinomycetes bacterium | reverse complement strand
GGCCGAATTCAGATCACGTTGGTGAGCATCGGGGTTTTGGTTGCCGCGTGCCTGATCAGCGCTGCTGCACCCGCAGACAATGTTCTGGTCCTGGGAATTGGGCTCTTTCTCCTTGGTCTCGGCTGGTCTGGAACCCTCATTGCGGGCTCAACTCTGGTGACCGATGAGACTGAACCAATCGAGCGTCCGGCGGTACAGGGCCTCTCCGACCTCGCTATGAATGTGGCAGGAGCACTCGGCGGAGTGGCGGCTGGGCTCATCGTGTGGGGGAGCTCCTACACAGTCCTGTGTCTGGCCGCATTGGTCCCGCTGGTCGCACTTGCCATGGCGGTTGCTAATCCGGCGTGTCGCCAGCATTCGAACGCACGTTCGATATAGCGTTGTGTTCGCGGTCGGAGATCCACACAGGGAAATCTGATCCCGATGGATGTCAGACCCCTCTCCTACATTTTGGAGTCAGGGATTGAACCGACGAAAGGGACCACATCATGGCCAGTGCAGCATCTTCCAATGCCGCCAACGATCGCGAGAAGGCACTTGATAGCGCTCTCGCGCAGATCGAGAAGCAATTCGGCAAGGGCGCAGTCATGCGTTTGGGTGAAGACGGTCGCGCACCCATCGAGGTGATTCCCACTGGCTCCATCGCACTCGACATCGCACTTGGAATTGGCGGTCTCCCTAGAGGTCGCATCGTTGAGGTGTATGGGCCCGAGTCTTCAGGTAAAACCACAGTTGCACTGCATGCCATCGCTAGCGTTCAAGCAGCTGGTGGATTGGCCGCATTCATTGACGCAGAGCATGCACTTGATCCCGATTACGCCTCAGCATTAGGTGTTGATCTCGATAATCTCTATGTCGCCCAACCCGATACCGGAGAGCAGGCACTCGAGATCGCTGACACTCTGGTGCGGTCTGGGGCAATCGACCTCATCGTGATCGATTCAGTAGCAGCGCTGGTGCCAAGGGCTGAGATTGAGGGTGAGATGGGTGATTCCCATATGGGCCTTCAAGCTCGCTTGATGAGTCAGGCTTTGCGCAAGATGGCCGGGGCATTGAGTAACACGAACACCACAGCCATTTTCATCAACCAGTTGCGCGAAAAGATAGGCGTGATGTTCGGTTCACCCGAAACCACAACGGGTGGTAAGGCATTGAAGTTCTACGCTTCGGTTCGCCTAGACGTTCGTCGAATTGAGACGCTTAAGGGCGGAACAGAGGCTGTGGGCAACCGCACTCGCGTGAAGGTTGTGAAGAACAAGGTGGCGCCACCGTTCAAGCAGGCAGAATTTGACATCCTTTACGGGGAGGGAATCTCGCGAGAGGGTTCGTTGATCGACATGGGTGTGGAAACCGGTTTCGTGAAAAAAGCTGGTGCTTGGTACACCTATGAGGGCGATCAACTCGGTCAAGGCAAAGAGAATGCTCGCACCTTCTTGAAGGACAACCCGCATCTCTCGCTAGAGATTGAGAAGCGCATCAAGGAGCAGCTAGGTATCGGACCGAAAATGGATGCACCCGCTGACGCGCCGCGTCTTGTGGCTGTTGATCCCGTTGATCCCATTGATGCCTAGTGGCGTTGGTGCGGAAGTTATCTGATTTCGACTGGAATGCCTCCCAGTAATGGTTCGTCAGTGGATGGTGCTGCCACGCCATCCACTGACGAATTAGATGTGGCTGAAGCTCGAATTCTTGC
>CAIXFB010000178.1 GCA_903918595.1 uncultured Actinomycetes bacterium | reverse complement strand
GCCCAACGGGTCACCTCGAAGTTGTCCTTTCTGCAGGGCGAGATCCGTAAGTTCGAGGCGATCAAGAGCCGGGTTGGTGATCTGCCTGTGCTCTTCGAACTCGCTGAGGACGAGGGCGATGAGGCTGCCCTAGCCGATGCCATCAAGGAACTCGGCGACGTCGAAAAGGCCGTATCTGAACTCGAAATCCGCACCTTGCTATCCGGTGAATATGACTCGCGCGAGGCGCTCATCACGATTCGCTCAGAGGCTGGGGGAGTCGACGCAGCTGACTGGGCCGCAATGCTGCTGCGGATGTATACGCGCTACTGCGAGCGGCACGGCTGGCCATTCGAGGTCTATGAAACTTCTTACGCGGAAGAGGCCGGCATCAAGTCAGCGACCTTTGCAGTGAAGGCGCCATACGCTTACGGCACTTTGTCCGTCGAGCAGGGCACGCACCGCCTGGTTCGCATTTCACCGTTCGACAACCAGGGGCGTCGTCAAACATCTTTTGCAGCCGTTGAAGTGATTCCAGTGGTGGAGCAAACCGACCACATCGACATTCCCGAAGATGAACTGCGCATTGACGTGTATCGCTCGAGTGGCCCCGGTGGTCAGGGCGTGAACACCACCGACTCTGCGGTGCGCATCACCCACATTCCGTCCAACATCGTTGTCTCATGTCAGAACGAGCGTTCGCAATTGCAGAACCGCGCAACAGCCATGGCCGTTTTGCAGGCGAAGTTACTCGAACGACGCCGCCAAGAGGAGCGGGCAAAAATTGACGCGCTCAAGGGTGACACCACCGGCTCGTGGGGAAATCAGATGCGTTCGTACGTTCTGCACCCCTACCAAATGGTCAAGGACCTCCGATTTGAGGAGGAAACAGGTAACACGGCTGCAGTGCTTGATGGGGAAATTGACGAGTTTGTGCAATCGGGAATCCGCTGGCGCAAGAGCTCGGCCGCGTCCTAGGCGTCCCCGCTCCGGGGGTCGGCTTACACTGAACCGGTGATCCTGTTCGAGCACGTCACCAAGTTGTATGCGAGCCAGACTCGCCCTGCTCTTGACGATGTCTCCCTCGAAATTGAGCGCGGAGAGTTCGTATTCCTCGTGGGCCCCTCTGGTTCAGGCAAATCCACTCTCCTGCGATTGATCCTCCGCGAAGAGAACACCTCGAATGGTCAGGTGTGGGTTCTGGGTAAGGAACTGGGTCGGCTCTCGAACTGGAAAATCCCAGCGCTTCGGCGTCAAATCGGCACGGTGTTCCAGGATTTCCGCTTGCTGCCGAATAAGACTGTTTTTGAGAACGTGGCTTTTGCCCTCGAAGTCATCGGCAAACCGTCCTCGCATATCAAGAAGGTCGTGCCGGAGGTGCTCGAGGTGGTGGGCCTGGCTGGCAAGGAAGGCCGCCGCCCTGATGAGCTTTCCGGTGGAGAGCAGCAGCGCGTGGCCATCGCGCGAGCCTTCGTGAACCGCCCGCTCCTGCTGATCGCTGATGAACCCACCGGAAACCTCGACCCCGGCACCTCAGTGGGCATCATGAAACTGCTCGATCGGATCAATCGCTTAGGCACCACTGTGTTGATGTCCACTCACGATGCAGCCATCGTTGACCAGATGCGTCGTCGCGTGGTGGAACTTGAGGGTGGTCACATTGTTCGCGACCAGGATCGCGGCGTATACGGATACGCCCGCTGATGCGCGCCAACTTCGTGATGGGAGAGGTCGGCAACGGCCTTCGCAGAAATCTCACGATGACCCTTGCTGTGATCATCACTGTGGCTGTCTCGCTCGGTCTTTTCGGTGTGAGTCTGCTCGTGCGTTCGCAGGTCTCAACGATGCAAGATTTTTGGTACGACAAGGTCGAGGTCTCCATCTTCTTATGCAGCAAAGGCAGTGACACCGCATCGTGTTCTGGAGGCGAAGTCACGACGGCCCAGCGCGACCAGATTGAGGCCGACCTTGAATCGCTGCGTCCACTGGTCTCGGAGATCTACTACGAGTCAAAGGCTGAGGCGTATACGCGCTTCACCGAGCAGTTTGCAAATTCACCGATCGTCGACAACGTCACGGAGAACGCTCTGCCAGAGTCCTTCCGGGTGAAGTTGTCTGATCCCACGCAGTATGAAGTTGTTGCTTCAGCTTTTGCGGGCAGACCAGGAGTTGAGCAGGTCAATGACCAGCGGCAGATTCTCGATAAGTTCTTCCGATTACTTGGTGGCCTGCAGCTGATCGCGCTGATCATCGCGCTCACGATGCTGGTGGTGACGGTCCTGCTGATCGTGAACACGATGCGTGTTGCGGCGTTTAGTCGTCGTCGAGAAACGAGCATCATGCGCTTGGTGGGAGCGTCGAATTTCTATATTCAACTCCCGTTCCTGCTCGAGGCCGCAATTGCTGCCGGCCTCGGTGCGCTCATTGCCATTGGTGGGTTGGTGCTCACCAAGGTGGTCGTGATCGACGGAATCTTGGCCCCGTCCTTCCAGTTCACCGCCTTTGTTGGCTGGGACGCTGTCATCGGGATCGCTCCCATCTTGTTGCTGACGGGTGTGGCCCTGGCCGGTATCGCAGCGTTCTTGACCCTGCGCAAGTACTTACGCGTCTAATTTCAGCCCGAACCGCCCTGTGACCTGTGGGGCAGGTGTGACTTATGGGGTTAATCTGAGCAGGTGGTCCCCTCCCGCGTCAGCCGCCGCATGCCCGCGCTGGGTGCAGGCGCGATTCTGACCTCATGCGCGGTGTTACTGGGCACTCTGGGCATGAGCATGGGAATGAGTGTGGTCACCTCTACAACTGTCCACTCGGCAAACCTTGATGAGATCCGCAAAGACAAGGCTGCGGTGACCAAAAAAGTCGCAGCTACGGGCGAGGCCCTCGACGCGGCCGGCGCGGTCGTCCGTAAGTCCATGCGTCGATTTGAACGCGTGTCAGCACGTCTTGATCAAGCCCGCAGCGTGCAACGTGAAGCAGTGCGAGCCGCACGGCTCGCACGTGCGGATGCAGCAGCGGCCGAGGCCACCCACACCCGCACAAAGAGCGCCTATGCGATTGCCATTCGCCAGCGCACTGTGGTTGAAGGTGAAGTTGCCAACGTCTCCGCGCAGATGGACTCCATGATCCGGGCCGTGTACCAACAGGGTCCTTTTACTGAAATCGAAGTAGTCCTGAGCGCATCCGATCCGGGTGACTTCGCAACTCGGTTGGCATCGGTCGACACAATCTCTCGAACACAAGCTGGCATGGAGCGTGCGTTGCTTGCGACCAAAGGTGAATTGGTGCTTCAGGGTGTTCGCCTAGAGACTCTTCGTCTCGACGCAGCAGCCGCACAAAAATCAGCTGAGCGCGCGAGTGTGCGCGCGAGTCAAGCGGAGGCGCGAGCGAAAACCCAACAGCAGCGGTTGAGCAGTCTGGCAAAAAAACGAAGCGCAGCACTCGCAGCAGCCCGTGTGCACAAATCCAAAATCATGTCGCGGCTCATCGAATTGGAACAGGAGCAAGAACGATTGGCACAAGCTGCAGCCAAAGCTGCGCGCGAAGAAGCCCGCAGACGCGCTGCCGCAGCAGCAGCCGGCAATGCCATCGCCCCCACCGGCAGCCTGCGGTGGCCGGTTGATTCTGGTTCGATCTCAGCTCGGGTAGGGCCACGAACGCACCCGGTATTCGGGTACGCCTCGTGTCACACCGGTGTCGATGTTGCAGCCCCTTCAGGCACGCCCGTACTGGCGGCGGCGTCTGGAACCGTCGCAGATATCACCAGCGGCGGTGCGTACGGAAATGCCGTTCTGATCGCCCATGGTGATGGCCTCACCACTTTTTACGCTCATTTGTCCTCGGTTGCTGTTCAGGTTGGCCGGCAAGTCGATAAAGGTCAATCGGTGGGCGGGATCGGATCCACCGGATGGTCCACCGGCCCGCATCTACATTTTGAGACCCGAATAAATGGAAGCGCCTATGATCCACTGGGCTGGTTCGGCGGTTCCCGAACACCGGTGAACTGCTGACATATAAACGGCTACCTGAGGAGAAGTGATGAGTACACCCTCACCTCTTGCTCCTGTGCCGAGGAGCCTTTCCACTCGGGGCTGGATCGCCTTGGGCCTCGTCCTTGCTCTCATTGTGCTCGCCTACGTGCTCGTCGCTCGGTTCTATAACGCTGAGGGAGGCATCAAGGTTACGGGTGGCAGCACCGCGACTCAATCAGCTGAACTCAGTGTGTCTGTCGAGCCACTGGCGATGGATGCCCTGGGCAATAACGCGACCCTGCGGCTCGTCTTCGATGCCGAAGACTCCTCTGTGTTGAACTCGGATGGCCGGTTGGCGAAGAACGTCCGCGTCACAATTTCAAGCCCTGATGGTTCCCAAGAGTTCAAGTTTCCTGCGGGCACGTTGCTTGGCCGAGCGGAAGCGCTCGTCGGCACTAATGGTGAAGTTGCCACATATCCATTCGATTCACATGACGCCGTTGTAGCGCTCGTCATTGATACCTACGAGCGCCAATCCGATGGCACATTCCTCTCGCAGGGTGGAGTGACTTTTAAAACGACGGCAACTGGCGGCGTAAACGGGTGGGACACTGAGTTAATTCTCCCTGACACCATCAGTGATGGGGCGATCCTCGGAGCCAATTTCCAGAGGGCCTTTTCCACCCAAGTCTTTGCAGTCTTGATGATTTCACTCGGACTGATTCTTGCCGCATTGTCATTGTTCGTAGGAATTTTGGTCACCACGAATCGGCGCAAAATGGAAGTGGCGCTGCTTCCGTGGACAGCAGGTTTGCTGTTTGCGCTGCCATTGCTGCGCTCCTACTTGCCCAACAGTCCGCCCATCGGTGCATCCATCGATATCTATGTTTATTTGTGGGTTATCGCTATGGCGGTTTCGGCTGCTGTGCTTGTCATCTTCTCGTGGATGAGACAAGGTCGCGCTCAGCTCGAGATGAATGAACAGGTGAATTCCCGTGCCTCGTGAAACTGGGAAAATTCTGGTGTCCCAAAACAAGAAGGCACGGCACGACTACTCCATCGAAGACGTATTCGAAGCCGGAATGGTGTTGACCGGAACTGAGGTCAAGTCTTTAAGGGCTGGGCGTGCGAGCCTGACTGATGGTTACGCCTTGTACGAGAACGGTGAGATCTGGTTGCGCGGAATCCACATCCCGGAATACGACCTTGGTACTTGGACCAACCACGAGCCGCGTCGTCCTCGAAAACTTCTCATGCGCAAAGATGAAATACGACGCATTGCCGGCAAGGTCAAAGACACCGGTGTGACTCTCGTGCCACTGAGTCTCTACTTCAAGGACGGTTACGCCAAAGTGGAGATCGCAGTTGCCCGCGGTCGCAAGAGCTACGACAAGCGTCAAGCGATCGCCGAGCGTGAGTCCAAGCGTGAAGCGGATCGGGCAACGGGGCGCCGCTCAAAGGGTGCTGAGTAAGGGAAGTTCCTAGCGCATCACCAAGAGACGAATTGACGCACCAGATGTGGAATCACCTGCCGGAGTTGGTGACCATTCGCGTTCCGGCAGTCGTGCGTAACCGAGCCGTTCGTAGAGGTTGATCGCACGTTCATTCGAATCAATCACGCTGAGCAACATGTAGCGGGCGCCAGAAGCAATTGCTTGCGCCTCACAATCAGCAACGAGAGCACTCCCTATCCCAGCGCCCCACGCTCCAGGTGCGATCGCAAGAAATCGAAATTCATATTCATCAGGCCCCGCCAAGGCGGCTGGGCTCAGGCCGTCAGGCGGGCAGTGGCAAATGGTGCCGACGATTTCCCCATCAATGGGCGCGACCAGCGTGTACTCGACCCGCGAGCCCACTCCTCGCAAGGTGGCCGTGTAAGCATCACCTTCTTTCAGGTGATCACCCGCAACATAGGCCGCCACACACATCTCGCTCACGAAGCTTGCTTCCTCAACAGCAATGGGGCGAATGATCACCTGGGCACGTTACTGCCGCAGCGCATTCCCGTGATCATGCGGCTCTCGCCGGGTGCTGTTCTATTTAGGAGATGGTGATGCTCTTGTCTCCATAATCGACCTCGATGCGCAGCGTGCCGCCGAGCGCCTCAACGTATCGCCGAAGTGTGTCGACTTGAGCGCGATCAATGTCGCCGCTCTCAATCCGCGATATTCGGTTCTGGCTGACGTCTAGGCGTGCTGCAAGTTCCACCTGGGTCACTTCCGCCGCCTCTCGCAGTTCCCTCAGATGGTAGGCGCGAACCTCTTCGAGCATGCGCTTCTTGTGGGCATCCACATGCTTGCGATTGACGGGCCGCTTACGGAGAAGTGCTTCAAGTGAAGTGGACATGTCACTCTTCCTTTTCCAGAGTTCTGAGGTGATCGGTGAAGAGTTCATCAGCGATCGGGATATTGATCCGGTACCACTTCTGCCAGTTCCTGGCCTTGTCACCACCCACAAGCAGGATTGCCTTCCGCTCACGATCGAATGCGAACAACACTCGGATCTCTGACCGGCCGCTTGACCCTGGACGCAGTTCCTTCATATTTTTGTAACGGGAGCCAACCACAGTGTCGACCAAGGGACGCCCGAGGCTTGGACCGTGCTCAACAAGAAGTTCCAATGCCGCTATGCACTGCTCGTAGGTCTTACTGTCAAGAGACAACAGCCAGTCCTCCAACAGATGCACCGAAACTTGCCAATCTCGTTCCATAATATACCCTCTAAGTTATATAACTCAAGAGTTATAATGAAGAACCCACAGCGATCTAAAAGCAGGCCTGCAGGCCACGATGTACGACTCGATTTCCTTGGGAACCTAAACCGCCACGGGGTTCGCTTGCAGTTGAGTTAAGGCGCCTGTGGACGAACATCTCGTAGGTGTTTCCCGGGGGATTGGTTAATTCCCCAAAGCGGGCGTACCCTTATAGAGCAGATCATCGCTCACACGATCAGCACTTTGATAAATGAATAGAGGGGGTGACAGGTTTCGACGGACAGATGTTTTGACCGGAGAAGCGTGTCGAGAATCAAGGTGATCTCGTTAAACATCCTTGAAAACAAATAACTGCCAAAACTAAGCAGTCTGCTGCAGCTTACGCCCTCGCGGCCTAAGCACTAAAACAGCCGTCAGCCCAATGCGTCCCCGAATTGGGGTCTGGCGTCGCTAGGGGACTCACCAATCGCTCCGGTTACGGGAGCGGGCGGAAAACCAAACAGTAACTGGGCCGCTCGATGCAGTGCCGCACGAAGCATTGAGGCCGAGAAGCGATAGCGCGGCTACACACGTAGAAGTACGGAAGAGGCCTGCACGGACCCGGGTTCGATTCCCGGCACCTCCACGACGAGAGAGAGAAGGGGAGAGCGCTTGCGCTCTCCCCTTCCGAATGAGGAGTGGAGGTCGAGCGCACGCAGTGCGCGACACCTCCACAATGCAAAGAACCCAGGGGATCACCCTGGGTTCTTTGCATTGTTGGGGTAGATCGTCGGGAATCGGGAGGAGCTTCGCGGTGGCGAAGCGACGGATCCCGGCACCTCCACGATTGACCCCGTTTCCTCACGCATCACGAGGAAGCGGGGTTCTTTTGTGCCGCATGCTCTTGTAACGAGTTGTTTGCTATATGTTCGTGCTCGGGTCGCGGGGCTCGGGCGTGCTTGTGCAAATCGTTTCGTGCTTGGTGAGGAATGTCCTCTTACTGGGTTGATTACCTAGTGTTTGGAGGCAGCAATGTTGGTTCTTCACTCGGTTCGTTCTAGGAAGTTTCTTGCCGCGCTGACATCGTTGGTTGCGGTTGCAGCCATGCTGATGGGTGCGCGTATCGCATCGGCGGATGAAGTGTGGTTCCAGTCTCATCAGCGGGCCAGTGCATCTGATGTCTGTGTTGCGCAGGCCGGTGAAACACCGTGGCAGGACTCGTGGGGCCCGAACCCGGGGTGGTCACCGAGTTGGGAGCAGTGGGCGAACAACGGTCAAGGTGGTTGGGTGTGTAGCAGGAGTATCACGTGGGCCAGAGACTCATCTCCTTCTATATCGTGCGAAACCGGTGGCACCTATGCGGTGGGTGATATCGGTCCTGGCTGTGGTTTAGTGTTTCTAATCTCTGGCGGCAAAACATACGAGATGGCCCCGAAAAACTGGAACGGCAGTGTCGGTGATCCAGCGCAAATCTGGACAACTAGTGCGACCAAGTGTTACGCAACCGGGTCGAGCATTGCTGACGAAGACTGCCAAAGGCAGAATCTGTATCCAGGAACTAGTGGTGAACAGGATGCAAGCTCATTGGCGTCAAATTCAATAGGGATGGGTCCGGCGAACACAACGGCAATCAAGGCCCGAATGGACGCCGGGAGTGCTGCTTCTAGTTCTTACGCAGCTGGGGTGGCGAGTGCCTACTCTGGTGGCGGGTTCACCGACTGGTTCTTGCCATCCAGGGATGAACTCAATGCAATGTGTAATTACTCCCGCAGCCCAAGTAGTCCAGCCCTGCCATCAGTAGGCTGCTGGGGAACTTCGACGTCGACTCAAGACACCGCGTTCGCGAGTAGCACGTACGGGTTTGCCATTAGCACCTTTTACTGGAGTTCGGGTCAGTTTGCAAAAAACCAACCGTGGTACGTGAGGTTCGATACTGGCAGGCAGAACGGCCACAGTAAGGATCGCACGTTTCTCATTCGTCCAGTTCGTTCTTTTTAGCCTTTCATCTATTCATCGCTTCGATTTTTCGCTTGTCGTTCGTGGCTTCCCGGTCGCAAGGCCGTGGCGGTGGGCAGCATTGAACCGTGTGGTTGGTGCGCGGCGTGGGCCCGGTAGGGCGCACGCCGCGCAGTTTTTCAGGCCGTGAATCGTGGTGTTCGTGGATTGGAATCAGGTCAACGTTTACGTGTTCTTGGGCAATGTTGTGTAGTAGTGCCGTGTTGTAATGTGATGACAGAGACCGATAATCCCTCATAAAGATCAGTAATTTTGGATTCCCGGCACCTCCGCGAAGAAAGAGACCCAGGGTTGATCCCTGGGTCTCTTTCTTTGTGTTCAGTTAAGCCCGCGACTTGCCCACCACGGCAGGCTTTGCGGCCGGCTTCTTGACCGGCTTGGCCTTAGCAGCGACCTTGACCTTTAGGTAGTAGGCCTTGCCTGCTGGTGTGGTCATGCGGATCGTGAACGAGCCAGGGCGTGATGCCTTGAACGCGGGCAGTTTCATGCGGCCCTTGGCATTCGTGCGACCGGAACCGACGCGTACGAAGCTGGTGGTCTTCGCGCGAGTCTGGCCTGTCGAGCTGATGTCGACGTTGACGACCGTGTTCGCGGGCAGGCCTCCGACGACCGGTGCGACCGGGCTTCCGGCAGGCACGTTTGCCGTGGGTGCCGTGGCAACGTTGGTACTTACCGGTGCTGTTACTGACACCAGCACTGTGTTGGCCACGTCAGCATCTGAGAGCAGACCGACGCCGGACGGTGCGTTGGCGACTGCGATCTTTAGGTAGAAGGTGTTGCCCTT
>CAIXFB010000177.1 GCA_903918595.1 uncultured Actinomycetes bacterium | reverse complement strand
TCGCGAGAGCAGCCTCGATCAAGCCTGGTGGTGGGCCCGAGATCGTTTCGCTACTTTCACTCTCACCCCAACCACCCCCGAGTCAGCGATCAGCACTGTCACTGGCGCAATCGGTGCTCCAACATGTGGTCCACGCCCAGTTAGCATCACGATCGAGGCGGATACAGGCGTAACTGAAACAACCGTGATCGCAAATCCAGGCCAGCAGTCACCTTTTGAGCTCGCCCTCCCCACTCCCACCACAGCGCCAATCACCCTGATGATCGATTCGCAAGGAACCGGTTGCGCCGAGGGTGAGCCGAATCCTTCAGGTGGGCAAGAAAAGCGGTATGCGCAGATCTTCCATCTGTCCACGAAGTAGTCACCGCGTAGCCTTACCCCATGACCACCGGCACCGATCTGTGGAAGCGCGCCAAGGAGCTGATCCCTGGTGGCTCCATGCTGCTCTCTAAGCGGGCCGAGATGTATCTCCCGGAGGGTTGGCCCGCGTACTTCGATCGGACCGAAGGCTGCGCCATCTGGGATCTCGATGGCAATAAGTACTTAGACCTTGGATTTATGGGTGTGGGCACCAACATCCTTGGCTACTCCCATCCCAAGGTTGATGAGGCGGTACGCAAAACCATCGACAAGGGCAACCTTTCAACACTGAACGCTCCTGAAGAGGTCTACCTCGCTGAGGCACTCATCGAACTTCATCCTTGGGCCGACATGGCGAGATTCGCAAGAAGTGGCGGTGAGGCCTGTGCCATCGCGGTACGGATCGGTCGGGCAGCCAGCGGCAAAGACAAAGTTGCTTTTTGCGGTTACCACGGCTGGCACGACTGGTACTTGGCCGCAAACCTCGGTGAAGATGATTCACTCGATGGTCACCTGATTCCAGGCCTCGAGCCAAACGGAGTGCCTCGTGCACTTCAAGGAACATCTATCCCGTTCCAATTCAACGACCTCGAAGCACTCAAAACTATTTTGGAAAACGACGATCAAATCGGTGTTATCTACATGGAGGTGCAGCGCTCTGAGCCACCCGCGCCTGGCTTCCTTGAAGGAGTTCGGGAGCTCGCCACCAAACACGGTGCTGTTCTGATCTTCGATGAGTGCACATCCGGGTTTCGCCGCACACTCGGTGGTCTCCACCTCCACTTTGGTGTAGACCCAGACATCGCCACCTTTGGAAAAACTCTTGGTAATGGCTATGCCATCACCGCAATCATCGGCCGGGCAAGTGTGATGGAGGCCGCGCAGACCACGTTCATCTCAAGTACTTTCTGGACTGAACGCATCGGACCCACCGCAGCGCTCGCAACACTTGAGGTAATGCGAGAAGAAAACGCAACGCAGCGTGTGCATGAAATTGGCACCGAAGTTCAAGAGCGCTGGCACGCGTCAGCGGAAGGCTTGGGATTGCAGATCAGTACTGGCGGCCTACCGGCACTCGCCAACTTCAGCGTGAGAGGTCTTGATCCTCTCGCAGTCAAGACCTTCATCACTGCGCAGATGTTGGAACAGGGCTACCTAGCAGGGCCCAATCTGTATGCCTCGATCGCCCACACTGATGTGATCCTCGATGGCTACATAAATGCGCTCGCACCGGTTTTAGGAATGCTCGCGAACATGAGTGACGGCGAGTTGGCAGTTCAGTTACCTTATGGTTCAGCGCAATCAGGCTTTAAACGACTCACCTGATCAGAATCAGAGCCATCTCCACACGATCGTGCATGGCAGGTTTGGGTGAGTGGGTTCAGTGAGTCCATCACCCCAATTTGGGGGCCAGAAGGGGCTGAAAATCGGCCTCTCTAGGGCATCGGGGGCCACTTGGCATGCAGCCTTGACCCGGGCCACCTCTTCAGTCCACGGCGGAGCCGGGGTCGATCGGAAAACGCTTGCCGGCATTGCCGGCCACCAGATCACCAGCGTCAAAACCACAATCAGTGCAAGCACCCATGCGCGCGCCCGACGCAACCAGGGATCTAGTGCGATCAGCAGGGCGGTTCCCCACAGCAGTAACGGCACAACAAAATAGCGGTTGTTAGCAAATCCGATGGCGGCAGGAATCAAACCCAAGCCCAAGCCAGCCAATAGCAACAGCCCAATTCCGAAGAATCGTTCATTCCCGATTACTGCACGCTGGCCTCGCACCAATAGCCATCCAGCGAGGATGGCAAGTGCAGCGACCACAAGCCACCCGGTGGCTGAAACGGGGCTCAACGTGAAGTTGTCAAAGAAGCTGAATTCACCGATCGAAAGTCCTGGCCAATAGGTCAGTATCGAGACAGGGATCGCATCGGCCCATGCATTGAGCGAGTCCCATCCCAATCCAATGGGACGGCGCACCTCGGCTGTCGCAGCAACCCACGCTTGCGCGACTAAGCCGATTCCCATGGCACCGATCCAAGTGATGGCAACTTTCATAGATAGTCGACGAGTCAGTGCTTGGATCACAACAAGGATCGCAATCACGACCGTTGTCGGCATGGTTAAGGCTGTGACGAGTCCGAGAACAGCCACTGCTATCCAGCCAAATCCTTGGCCTGAACGCACGCGAGCTGATGGGAATGCAACTGCAACGGTCAAAACAAAAAGGAGTAGTGGGTAAGCGCTGCCAAGTGCGTTGATCGACTCAAGTCCCACCATTGGCGCAGCCGTTGCAAGGAGAGCAGAAGCGCCAGCAGCGAACCAGCCAATGTGGGCCCGGATGAGAATTGCAAAGACCGCGGCACTGACTGCTCCAGCAAAAACGGCTGCGATGAGATTGGTTGCAAGGGCCCATGTTTCGAGGGGGAGCACCGATACCGGCCAAGCGAACACTCGTGGCAGAAACAGAAAATAGCCGGCAAAAGGATCGGTCAAGCAGGTTGCGAAGTCGGCTTTGTGAATGCATAACGGAAAGAGCCCATCCTCAGCCCATAAAACTTCGCTCAATGCCTGCGAATTCCCCACGACCAATCGACCCATCGAGATGAGTCCAGAGGCAATGCCCACGAGCAGTGCCCAGGCCCACCACCTCACAGTTCCACGAGCTGAGCTGTGCTCATCTTCTAAATGGCTCTTTGGCTCACTCGTATAGGCATTCACGATCCCGAAGCCTATTCGCGATACTTGGTACATGGAGCCCCTCGTATCGGTCGTGGTGCCAGTTTTTAATGGAATGCCCTACCTGCCTGATCTAGTAGCGAGCTTGCTTCGCCAGACCCACCAAGATTTCGAGATCATCTTTTCTGAGGGTGGTGGCACAGACGGCAGCCTCGACTACCTCTCCGGTTTAACAGATCCCCGTATTCGAATCATTCAGTTGGAGGAAGGCACCGGTGCAGCGGCAAACTGGACAGCAGTGTCTTCGGCTGCAACGGGGCAATTTACGAAACTCATTTGCCAAGATGATCTGCTCGCGCCCACCGCGCTCGAGCATCAACTCGCAGACCTACAGGCCCATCCTTCAGCGGTCTTGGCGATTGGCCAACGAGACATTATCGATGCGTACGGAAAGCGCCTCTACGCCAAGCGTGGACTCGCGGGACTAAGCCCGGGATTGCTGAAGGGTGAGGCAGTCATCAAGGAATGTTTTTTGCGTGGTACCAATGTTCTTGGCGAACCCCTCGCCGTACTGTTCCGCACGTCAGCACTTCGAGAGGCCTTGCCGTGGCAGGATGAAAATCCGCTCATGCTTGACCTCAGTATGTATTCCAAAGTTGCCCCGCAAGGTGACGTTATTGCCCGCATGGAATCAGTTGGGGCGTTTCGAGTCAGTAGTAGTTCGTGGTCAACCAAGCTCGCGCGACTGCAACTCGAACAGACGAAATCTTGGCAAGAAACGTACGCAGAATCATCAGTTATCCCCATTAGCGCGATGGAACGTAAGCGCGCTGCAATCGGCAGAGTTACTCAGGTGAATCTGCGGCGCGCGGCATACATGGTTCTCAAAGCTCGCGGTTCACTCAATTAGGAACTCGAGCCTGATCGGCAAGTGTTCAGGTCACTTTTTCAAGCGCCGCAAGGACACCAGCGCCCAACTCACGTAACGCAATGCCGTGAATGCTGTCAGAAAAGAGATGTTTGAGAGATTTCGGTTGCCCGGCGCATTCTTGATTGGCTCTAATAGATCAATACGCAATGGGTGGCTTAAGGATTTTACTTTTCGGCGAGTGGACCAACCTGAGCGCGATCCTTCGAGAAAAATCTCTGCATCCGATTTCCCATACATCCGGCAGCGGGCTTTTACTTCGTTCCAACTTGTTTTGCCAATTTCCTTGGATACCGCATCACTAATTCCAAATCGAGCTCCGAAGTCACGGGTCCAGCGTTCACATAATTCCGAATCATCAGAAAAAACCCGATTCGGGTCATAGGGATGGGACCGGAGTAAATCTCCGAGAAACAGGGTGGGCGTTCCAATAACTGCCACTTCACCCTCTCCGAATCGACCCGTTCGCCAACCATTCAATCCACTGGAGATCCAGTCGGATCCATCAATGGCTGTTTGGGCGCTGACCCCTTGAAAGTCATTTCGGGTGAGGTAGTCAATCATTTTCTGTAATTCGCCGGCAGGCATGACGTTGTCTGATCCCATGTTCAAGATCAAGGGTCTTGTTGTGTGTTCGATTCCAGTATTTCGGGCCCGCCCTAAGCCGGTTCCAGGATCGGTAACAACAACATCGGCAAGCTCTTGTGCTACTTCCCTCGTGCCATCCGTACTCGAGGCATCCACAACAACAATTTCTTTAACCCCAGAGGCACGCAGGCTGGTGAGACATTCTCTAATCGCTGCGATGGAATTCATGGTGCACACAACGGCAGAAACATCACTCGGCGTGAAGTGCGCAGTCTCATTCCCCTCAGGCACAGCGGTAGCCTACTTCCGTGACCGCTCCCGACCTGTTTGTAGGAGTGGTGAGCTACGCCCAGACCGTATTCCCGGTGAGTCAGGGCCAGGACGGTTTGGGGCACACCGTGGCCCGCACGCTGACCGACTCTCTGGGTATCCAAACCCTCGTTCAGATCAACGCAACTGATCTCGATGAATCTGGAGTCATCGCTGATCGCGGTGCTGTTCAACGATCACTCACCGCAGAGCTTCAGGCCGAAGGCCGTTACTCACGGTACATTTCACGGCCAGATCCTTTCAACAACTCCGTTCGGATGGCCGGTCGATGGCTGATGCGGGCCAAGAACAACTTTTCATCGCCTCCCCCGCGGATGATCACGCGACTGCTCAATATTGAGGCCTCGCATCTTGATCTGATGCGCAGTGGAATCGCTAGCGGTGCCCACAACATCCTGATTCTCGAAGATGACGCCTTCTCGACCAACGTCGAAGATTTAGCGGAAGGACTCAAGGGCATTATCGATAGCCCCCGCAGGCGATCATTCGTGAATCTTTCTGAATCATTCAGTGTTAATGAACTTGGGGTTGGTCACTTGCTTGCTCCAATCGGTGACTTCCCGTGGAGGGGTCAGGAGCACCGCATCATGTATCGAGCTGAGCGCCCCATCACAAATACTGTGTGCGCGATCCTCTATTCGCGAGAATTTCTGATCTCCTTAGTTCAAGAAATGGATTCGTTACCAGTTGATCCAGTTTTGTCCATTGACTGGAAGCTAAACGTTGCTCTCATGAATCTCTTCGAAGCGAAGAAGATTGATGGCCACGAGTGCTGGTGGGTTGAACCAGCACCCATCACACAGATGTCGATGCATTCGTGAACGCCACTCCGAAATTCAGCATCATTACCGTGGTCAAGGACGATGCCGAGGGTTTTGCAGTCAGCATGGAGTCTCTCCTTGCCCAAACTTTTCAGGATCTCGAATTGATCGTGATCGATAGCAGTGCCGATCAATCGTTGATCCCCGATCAACTGAAAAGTCTTCGT
>CAIXFB010000176.1 GCA_903918595.1 uncultured Actinomycetes bacterium | reverse complement strand
GGTAATTCCACGATGGGACTCGGAGTCGATTCCCCCACGTTCACCATGAACGACGTTCTCGCGGACCCGCGCCCTGGTGTTGCTGCAGATGCGCTCACCGATTCGAGCTGGGATCGATTAGTGCAGGTGCTTGCAGCAGATCGTGCCCTCGAGCACCGCAACACAATTGAGGGCGAGCATTCTTCACAGCGATTGCGCGTCGCCCTTGGCGGTCTGCCTGCTCGCTTTGACCTCGTTCTGATTGATTGCCCACCTTCACTGGGTGAAATGACCCGCAATGCCCTCACCGCCGCAACGAGTGCGCTGATTGTGACCGAACCCAGTTACTTTGCATTGCACGGGGCCGAACAGGCGCTCGAGGCGGTCGACGTGATCCGGGCCACCTCGAACCCTGCCCTTCGTGCGTCGACCGTTGTGGTGAACCGGGCTCGTACCACCGTGGCCGATCACCGTCAGCGCATCGCTGAACTACGCGAGGCCTACGGATCACTCGTGAGCGAAACCATGATCCCCGAACGAAATGCGATTCCGCAGTCCGAGGGTGCTGGTATTCCGATTCACGCGTGGGACTCCCCTGCTGGCAAGGAACTCGCCGGGGTTTTTGATGCACTGCTCGATCAGATCGCACCTGCGCTCAAGGTGCGTCCACTTGGCTGGATGAGGTAACCACCATGACAAACGACGAACCATTCGTAGCACCTCAGCGATCTGCTTTGCGCAAGGCGCCCGACACGAATGTGCATCCTTCTACGCCAACGGAAAGCGTTGAACTGCCTTCATTTACTACCGGGAATACGGGCGATGCAGTTTTGCGCGGAAAGAGTGAGAAGACAGTTTCCATAGAAGTGCAGATTCCAAAATCACTTCGTAAGCGTCTGCGCACGCGCGCCGGCGAACTCGATATTTCCGTGGATGAGTTGGCCACGAGGATTTTGCGCGACGGACTCAACTAGCACCCTCCAGTTAAGGAAAGACGCCTTGTTATGGAGAGAGGCGTTCAACCGTCCATGCGGATGCTTCGTCGAGTGCGGCACGTTCGGTCGTTGCAACAAACCTGAGCCGATCATGCAGCCTTGACGTGCGACCTTGCCAGAACTCAACGGTACGCGGTCGAACCAGCCAGCCGCCCCAAAAGTCTGGAACCGGAACGGTCGATCCGGCCGGGTACTCCTGTGCAAGTTGCGCCCACCTGGTATCAAGCTCGTCGCGACCGTCGATCCGTGTTGACTGTCGACTCACCCAAGCCCCGAGCTGCGAATCATGCGGACGTGACAAGAAGTACTCAGCAACTTCCTCGCGGGGCAGCAATTCCGCTGTCCCGGAAATGACAACCTGCCGATGCAGGGCGTACCAGGGAAAGACCAGGCTCACACCCGGATTTCCGGTCAGTTGCTGACTTTTCGTGGAACCTAAGTTGGTGAAGAAGGTGAAGCCGCGCTCATCGACTCCCTTGAGCAAGACCGTACGTGCTGATGGCTGTCCGTCCGCCCCCACCGTGCCGACCACCATTGCATTCGGTTCATCGATTCCGGCTTGCTGGGCAGCGTGAAACCACGCATCAAACTGGGCCTGCGGACTCATCGCCAGGTCAGCCTCAGCCAACGTTCCTGATTCATAGGAAACCCTGAGGTCAGCAACCTTCGTTGGGGCCTTGATCGGCTCGTTGGCGTTGTCCATGCCCCGATCTCACCATGGAAACGCCCGCTGTGTTGAATGGGGGCGCCGCCAACATCGGCTCCCGAATGTGGGCCGAGCGCGAAAGAGGGTGTATCGGTGTCTGAATTCGTTCCGGGCCTTGAAGGCGTTGTGGCCTTTGAAACTCTCATTGCAGAGCCCGACCGCGACGGAGGTGCCCTGCGTTACCGGGGAGTTAATATCGAAGACCTCGTCGGTCGGGTTTCGTTCGGAAACGTGTGGGGGCTGCTCGTCGACAACGAGTTCAACCCGGGCCTTCCGCCGGCCGAACCGTATCCAATTCCGATCCATTCAGGTGACGTTCGCGTCGACGTGCAATCGGCCATTGCGATGTTGGCCCCTGCTTGGGGATTGAAACCACTTCTTGACATTGACGACGACACCGCACGGGAAAACCTTGCGCATGTTTCGGTGATGGCGCTCTCCTTCGTTGCACAGGCAGCACGAGGCCTTGGTAAACCGATGATTCCGCAAAATCAGATTGATGAGGCACAAACCATCACGGAACGTTTCATGCGACGGTGGCGCGGCGAACCCGATCCCAAACACATTCAAGCCGTAGATGCCTACTTTGTTTCTGCCGCTGAGCATGGGATGAATGCGTCAACATTCACGGCGCGAGTCATTGCATCAACGGGCGCAGACGTGGCAGCAGCGATGTCTGGTGCCGTCGGTGCGATGAGTGGACCACTGCACGGTGGGGCACCGTCGCGCGTTCTGTACATGCTTGAAGAAGTTGAGCGCACCGGGAACGCCGAGGCGTACGTCAAGGGTGTGCTCGATCGAGGTGAGCGCATGATGGGCTTCGGCCACCGGGTGTATCGCGCAGAAGATCCACGCGCTCGCGTTTTGCGCCGCACTGCACGCGAACTGAACGCGCCTCGGTATGAAGTAGCTGTCGCCCTCGAGCAGGCTGCGCTGACCGAACTCCGATCCCGCCGGCCCGATCGCATTCTGGAGACAAACGTCGAGTTCTGGGCGGCGATCGTTCTTGACTATGCCGAGGTACCAGCAGACATGTTCACGTCGATGTTCACCTGCGCCCGTCTTGCCGGCTGGAGTGCCCATGTGCTCGAGCAGAAGCGGACGGGCCGGCTGGTGCGGCCTTCGGCGAAATACAAGGGCCCCAAGCCGCGTAAACCCGAGGCGGTACCCGGCTGGGACGCCGAGATGGTCGCACCAACGGGTTACACCCCGACTCCCTGAGGCGAGAACTTCGAACCCTCATAGGCTTGCGTCGTG
>CAIXFB010000175.1 GCA_903918595.1 uncultured Actinomycetes bacterium | reverse complement strand
TTGACCCCGGTCCACAGGGGTCCGTGAGGGGCACATCCCACGATCGCACGGCACTGCTCGTTGCGCATGGGTTCACCGGGAGTATCCGCGAGGAGCGGGTTCGCCGGGTTGTTTCATCCTTGAGCGCGTTTGCGCCGGTGATGTCTATCGATTTTCGCGGGCACGGACATTCATCTGGAGAAAGCACTGTCGGGATGGACGAGGTGCTCGATCTTGACGTTGCCGTGGGGCACCTGCGTGATGTCGGTTTTGAACGCGTCGTGACCGTGGGTTTTTCCATGGGCGGCTCGGTTGCTTTGCGTCACGGTGCGATGGCGCCAACTCGCGATCACGCACCTGAGAATCCTGTCGATGCCGTGGTGTCGATCAGTGCTCCCGGATTTTGGTTCTATCGCGGTACGCAGGTCATGCGAGTTGTGCACCGTCTCGTTGAAACCCCGGCTGGTCGCCTTGCGATGCGGGCACGCGGAGTGCACATCACCGCTACCCCTTGGCCCGATCCGCCGCCTCTTTCACCCGAGCAGAGTGTGGCTCGCATGGCCACAACACCACTGCTCGTGGTGCATGGTGACCGAGATCGTTACTTTCCGCTGGAGCACCCACATGCTCTGGAACGCGCAGCGCGGGAATCGGGAAACCCCGCGTTTGAAATGCTGATCGTGAAAGGATTCGATCACGCTGAGACAGGGATTGACGATGCCACGTTGGCTCGGGTCGGCACCTGGGCCGTGACTGGTGCAGGAAAAGTCAATGCGGAGGAGCGGAGCAGTTCGTGAGCAAAGCCGCGCCGCAGTCGGTGTTCGCGTTGATCCCCGGGGCCACGGTTGATCAATCAGCTCGCGTGACCGCAATCGTTTTCTCGTCGGCTTTTTGCCAGCCGTGCAGAGCGACCCGCGCGCTGCTGGCCGAGGTCACCACCTTGGTAGCTGGTTTCGCTTTTCTAGAAGTCGATGCTGAAGCACATTTGCGTGTGGTGCGGGAATTGGGCATCACGAGTACACCAACTGTGGTGTTTGTTGATGCTGAAGGTGCGGAGTTCGCTCGTGCCAGCGGTCAGCCCCGAAAAGCAGATGTCATCGCCACTATTGCCCGAGGGATGTGAGGCCCCGCTTTCGAGCACGCCACAGTGCCCGGCGGTAGGCTCATCCCATGCTTGAGGTCATCTATACGGGTCTGCTCGTCGCCGCGATCGTCGTTGCAGGCTGGTTTTCTTTTTACGTCGTGTACAAGCTTTTCAAGGGGCAGGCGTAGTTCATGGAAGGTAAGTCCTACCCCGACGAGTTAGCGCACCTGTCGTGGCTCATTGGCGCGTGGGTAGGCGTGGGAACTGGTCACTACCCCACGATTGAAGATTTTCGTTTTGGCCAAGAGGTTGCTTTCGCAACCGATGGGCGGCCCTTCCTGTCATACATTTCCCGAAGTTGGTTGCTTGATGAAGATGGCGAACGGGTTCGACCCCTCGCCACCGAAACTGGCTTTTGGCGCCCGCGCCCTGACAACGGCGTAGAAGTCACACTTGCGCATCCCACCGGATACGCGGAGACCTGGGGTGGTCGGGTAGAGGTGACCGGTTTGGTCAACGCCGAGATCACCGGAGCAAAATTGGAACTGCGCACTGATGGAGTGTTGGCAACTCCCAGCGCTAAGGAGTATCTCGAAGGTCAGCGCTTGTACGGTCTGGTTAATGGCAAGTTGCTCTGGACTTTTGACATGGCCGCGGTGGGTCAAGATATGAGCAATCATTTGGCTGCATCGCTCTCTCGTGTAGAAGTCGCCTGACATGGCGGAGGCGTGGGAGCAGCGGCTTCGCGAGCACGGCTTCCGCATTACTCCGCAGCGCCAGCTTGTTCTTGAGGCAGTGGAGTACCTCCGACACGGCACACCTGAGGAGATCTTGGCCGAGGTGCAGCGCACTGCAACGGGGGTGAACCTTTCCACGGTGTATCGAACTCTTGAAGTGCTTGAAGATGTTGGTTTGGTCACCCACGCGCATATCGGCCACGGCGCACCCACGTATCACGCTGTCGATGAGGAATTACATATTCATCTTGTTTGTGACCGTTGTCGCAAAGTGCTTTCGGTGCCGGCTGATACCGCGCTCACCTTCACAACTTCACTCGCGAAAGATTTTGGTTTCGCCACTGATATCGCGCACGTTTCGGTGCATGGATTGTGCTCAAACTGCCAATCTTTACCGCGTGATGTTCCAGCGGAAATCGATCACCACTAGTGGAACGCTGATATGTCGATCACCCAATCCGCTGTTCCCGCCCCCGCACAAGACCTTGATCATGGGGTGCCGTGGCATTACGGAGATCCGCTTCGCGAGCAGCGAACCTTGGCTGCTGGTCAAGGCGCAGTAGATCTTTCACATTTTGGTGTTGTCACGGTCACCGGCCCCGATCGTCTTTCCTGGTTGCACTCTCTTACATCACAACACCTTGATGCTCTTTTGCCAGGAGCGTCGAGCCTTGCATTGATCTTGAGCCCGCATGGCCATGTTGAGCATGAGTTGCACATCGTCGACGACGACTACACCACATGGTTGATAGTGGCTCCGGGAACCGCAACCGAGTTGGTCAAGTACCTCGACTCGATGCGCTTCATGCTGCGTGTCGAGGTTGCAGACGTCACCCCTGAGTTTGCTGTTGTGTGGGAGCCGGTGCAGGCGCTTGACCCGCAGTTCCCCACGTGGTTGGAGCCAGCTGATTTCGCCGGCACCGGTCGCGTGGCGGCGGGTTCAGATAGGGGCGGTGATGCCAGCAAATATGTGGCGGTTCGACCGGCTCAATTTCCAGGTCGCGAGGTGATCGTGCCTCGGGAGGATCTGATCGACCGGTTGGAGTCCCACGGCGTCGTTTCCGGGTCTTGGGCGTGGAATGCGCTTCGTGTTGCTGCGGCAGTGCCACGCATGGGTTTTGAGACAGACCATCGAACCCTTCCGCACGAGGTGGGCTGGATCGGCCCGGCAGTCCACTTGAGCAAAGGGTGTTACCGCGGACAAGAAGCGGTGGCGCGAGTGCACAACATGGGACACCCACCGCGCAGGCTGGTGTTGTTGCACCTTGATGGAAGTTCGGAGTCGTTACCTCAACACGGCGATCAGGTGCAACTAGACGGAAAGGTCATCGGCTGGATTGCGAGTGCGGCTCGGCACTATGAACTCGGACCGGTCGCCACGGCTGTTATCAAACGTTCAGTGCCAGTCACAGCGCAACTTGACGTCATGTGCGCGGAGGGCGTTATGCCAGCGATTCAAGAGGTCGTCGTCGCTACTGGTTGAGATCTTCTGGTGCTGCATCCATTGATGCCAATGCGGCTTGGACCTCAATGTGTTTGGTGAGGAAATCTCGTTCGCTCAATCGTTTGCGCCGCAACCAACTGGTCACCTCGTCATTTGATTTGCTCGCGTTACACGAAGCGCACGCGGGGGCAATGTTTGAAAGGGTGTAGCGCCCACCACGCGATAGTGCAGTCACACAATCGCGCTGGAGTGGTCTATCGGTGGCACCGCAATAAGCGCACCCACCCCATGCGGACTTGAGGGCATCCCACTGTTGTTCGGTGAGGTCGTGGTCAACGTTGTCCATCCGGCGCTTACGTTTTCGAGCTGCGCGTGCTGCACGACTGCGGTCAAGGGCCATTGGTGGCTGGCAAATCAGTCGACGTCGACGATGATCGTGATGGGCCCATCGTTGGTGAAATTCACCTTCATGTCGGCGCCGAAAATTCCTGTTGCGACCTCAGTGCCGAGCGCCAGCAATGCCGCAATCACCGCCTCGACAAGAGGAGCAGCGACCTGCCCGGGTGCTGCGTTATCCCACGTAGGGCGTCGTCCTTTTCGGGTATCCGCATACAGCGTGAATTGGCTGATCACCAGCACTGGGAGGCCCAAGTCACCAGCAGACAGTTCCCGCGGTGAACCTGGTGGCACGCACACGCCTTCAGGTGCGTGGAGTGCATCAAAGATTCGCAGACCATGAATCTTGTCGGCCATTCGCGCTGCGGTGGTTGGGTCATCTGTGTGGGTAATTCCAATCAGGACGACGAGCCCGGAGCCCTCGAACGCCCCAATCGTGCTGCCATCCACGGTCACGCTGGCATCGATTGCCCGTTGGATCACCGCTCTCACACAACACACTGTGCCAGTGCGTGAAGTCGCAATCTGCGGCGGCTTTGCTAGCAGTAGTTAGCACCTGCGTTTGCAATTGCAAGCACTTGGGCGCATACTAAAGACATGGCCCGGATCAATGTCGACGAGATCGGTGGATTCATCCGCGATCAGCGTGACCAAGCACAAATGTCGCTTCGGCAGCTGGCAGCAGCTGCCGGGGTGTCAAACCCGTATCTGAGCCAGGTTGAGCGGGGGCTTCGTCGGCCCAGTGCCGAGATCCTCAACCGAATCGCTCAGGGACTCCGCATCTCCGCTGAGACCTTGTACGTACAGGCCGGCATTCTCGATGACCGCGAGGGAGACGAAGCGGTCACCACAGCAATTGCCACCGACGCCACCATCACTGAGCGTCAACGCACCACCCTGCTGCAGATATATGCAGCCTTTCAAGCAGAAAACCGAGCAGCAGAAACAACAAAGGAGCAGTCATGAACAACCACATCAACACCGTCAAAGACGCTGCCACCAAAGCAGCAGAGTCAGCCGCAACAACCGTAAAGTCAGTTGCCAATCGGGCTCCGAAACTCTCGTTTCCCGCCATCGCTATTCCCGCTGAGATGCAGTCCTATGTAGATGCAGCGACGAAGAGTGCAACGCAAGCGTCCGATTCGTTCAAGAGCAATGTGACGAGCACCGTCACCCTGCTGCGCGAGGCGGTCGGTCGCTGA
>CAIXFB010000174.1 GCA_903918595.1 uncultured Actinomycetes bacterium | reverse complement strand
TCTTCAATCGGCATATTGAGTACCTGGGAGATGCTCTTACCTTTGTAATGGACTTCTAGCGTCTCCCGGTTGTACCTATCACCATGACACACTTCGCACGGAACGTAGACATCTGGCAAGAAGTTCATTTCAATTTTGATCGTTCCATCGCCGGTGCACGCTTCGCACCGGCCACCTTTGACATTGAAGGAGAACCGCCCTTGCAAATATCCCCGCACCTTCGCCTCGGGAGTCTCGGCAAAAAGTTTGCGAATGTGATCAAAGACTCCCGTGTACGTAGCGGGATTACTGCGAGGCGTTCTGCCGATCGGCGATTGATCAACGTGCACGACTTTGTCGACCATTTCGAGTCCAGTGACAGTGGTGTGTTTACCTGGCACCACCCGGGCCCCATTCAATTCCCTGCTCAACACACTGAAGAGCACGTCATTGACCAATGTGGATTTGCCCGAACCACTCACGCCGGTCACCGCAACCAGACGTCCGAGTGGGAAAGCAGCTGAGACATCGCGAAGATTGTGCTCCCGGGCTCCTACTACGACCAGTTCGCCAGCGTCTGGAGACCGGCGCTCGGTAGGGACCTCGATTTTGCGTCGGCCAGTCAAATACGCACCGGTGATTGAATCGGGGTGATCGAGCAACTCTTGCACGGGTCCGCTGACCACGACTTCGCCGCCGTGCTCCCCTGCACCTGGCCCGATGTCGACAACCCAGTCCGCCGTGCGAATTGTGTCTTCGTCGTGCTCCACCACGATGAGGGTGTTACCTAGATCTCGCAGTCGGATCAAGGTTTCTATGAGCCTGCGATTATCCCGTTGATGAAGGCCGATGCTGGGTTCGTCAAGAACGTACAAGACGCCGACGAGGCCAGAGCCAATCTGGGTAGCCAAGCGAATACGTTGCGCCTCACCACCGGCCAACGTGCCTGCAGCGCGATCGAGTGAGAGGTAGTGCAATCCGACGTCTATCAAGAATTGCAGTCGCTCGTTCACTTCCTTCAACACTCGTGATGCGATTGCCGCATCTCGCTTGCTCAGTGTTAGGCCAGCCAGAACGACCGCTGATTCACCAATCGGCATCGCAGCGATGTCAGCGATCGAATAGTCCGCCATGGTCACGGCAAGGGAAAGTGGCTTGAGACGTGCACCCGCACACCCTGGGCAAGGCACTTCCCGCATATAGCCTTCAAAACGTTCACGCGAGGTATCGCTCTCGGCCTCGGAGTGGCGACGATGAATGAATGGAATGACGCCTTCAAAGCTCGTGTAGTAGGAGCGCTGGCGTCCGTAGCGATTCTTGTAGCGGACATGGATCTCAGTGGGGTGGCCATGCAAGATTGCTTTTCGAGTCTTGGCCGGAAGCTTCATCCACGGGGTGTCCATGTCGATCCCGACTTCTTCGCACAATGCTTCAAGTAGGCGCCCAAAATAGTCACTTACCTGACCCTTGGACCAAGGTGCGATCACGCCTTCGGCCAAAGTGAGTGAGGGATCAGGGATGATTAATTCTTCATCAACTTCGCGCGCCGTGCCCAATCCGGAACAATCCGGGCAAGCGCCAAACGGTGAATTGAAACTAAACGACCTCGGCTCAAGTTCTTCGAAGGAGAGACCGTCACGTTCACATGCAAGGTGCTCGGAATAGGTACGTTCGCGATCCGGATCGCTCTCTGGTGCGTCAACGAATTCAAGTGTGACAAGCCCTTGGCCAAGCCCCAGCGCGGTCTCAATCGAATCAGTCATCCGACGCCGAGAACTGGGGCTAACAGTAAGTCGGTCAATCACGACCTCAATGCTGTGCTTTTCCTGCTTCTTCAGCGTTGGCACAGCATCTAGGGTGTGCACCACTCCATCGACTCGGGCTCGTGAATAGCCCTGGCTCTGCAATTGCCTGAATAGTTCCGAATATTCACCCTTGCGCTCGCGGACGACTGGTGAGAGGACCTGAAAGCGGGTTTCGTTGGGAAACTCCAAGATCTGATCAACGATCTGTTGCGGTGTTTGTCGGGAGATTGCATCTCCACAGATTGGGCAATGCGGCTTACCAATACGCGCATACAGCAATCGGAGGTAGTCATACACCTCGGTAATAGTTCCCACAGTTGATCGGGGGTTCTTCGACGTCGACTTCTGATCGATGGAAACCGCAGGTGAGAGCCCCTCGATGAAGTCGACATCGGGCTTATCCATCTGGCCGAGGAACTGACGCGCATAAGCCGAAAGACTTTCCACATATCGGCGTTGACCTTCAGCGAAGATAGTGTCGAAGGCCAAGCTAGATTTCCCTGAGCCGGATAAACCAGTGAAAACGATCAGAGCATCTCTCGGCAAGTCCAGAGAGACATCTTTCAGGTTGTGCTCACGGGCACCCCGAACTACCAGGCGCTCGTTCACTCACCACTCCAGGATTAGGGTTTTGACATGTATACCGGAAACGTCAGCGTAGGCGGTCCTGCCCAAGTCCGCGAACTGCCCATGCTCATCATCTCGAAGATGGCGGTGGGGCCACACAACAACAACACCTACCTGCTCCGGTGTCGGTCTACCGGCGACCAGCTCCTCATCGATGCTGCCGCCGAAGGGCCTCGGATCATCGATCTCATCGGTCCTTCGGGCCTCACCGGCATCATCACCACACATCGACATGCTGATCA
Source organism: uncultured Actinomycetes bacterium (assembly GCA_903918595.1). Taxonomy (GTDB): domain Bacteria; phylum Actinomycetota; class Actinomycetes; order S36-B12; family S36-B12; genus CAIXFB01. Next base: position 5,368 of record CAIXFB010000174.1, on the reverse strand, counting down.
CTGGCAGGCGTTGACAGAGGTTCACGATGCGACCGGCGCTCCCCTCTACGCCCATAGCGAAGATGCGCCCGCAATAGAAGTGCCCACCGATCACCTTCTTGCTGATGGTTCACGCATTTCTTTCGGAGATTGCCAGGTGCAGGCGATCCACATCGTGGGCCACACACCCGGATCGGTTGCCCTTTTGTACGAGGACCCAGAGGGCCCGCCACATCTTTTCACCGGTGACACCCTGTTCCCAGGCGGCGTCGGCAAAACCTGGAGTGCTGACGATTTCGATCGGTTGTTCGCCGACGTGACCGAGAAGGTCTTCGCGACATTGCCCGACGAGACATGGGTGTATCCGGGTCATGGTGGCGACACCACCCTGGGCAACGAGCGGCCACTCCTTGCTGAATGGAAATCTCGAGGCTGGTGAGACCTCGATAGAGAAAACTACGAAGCGTCCTCGGGTGGGTCGGTCAAACGCCCGGCGTGCGCGATGGCATCGGGGTCCTTGCGAACCTTGATCCATGAAGCCACCGCCACGACTACGAGCACGATGCCGATGAAGGCCAGGCTCACATTCGTCGGGATCTTCGGGACGGTATCGGGGAAGACCTCGTGGAAGTAGGTGAGCACGAGCTTGATGCCGATGAACACCAGGATGACGGAGAGACCGGTGCTCAGGTACACCAGCTTGTCGAGCAGGCCCTTGAGCAGGAAGTACAGGGCGCGCAGGCCAAGTAGCGCAAAGGCGTTCGCAGCGAAGACTAGGTACGGCTCCTGCGTCACCCCGAACGTGGCCGGAATGGAGTCCAGGGCGAAGAGAAGGTCCGTGGCACCGATCGCAACCATCACCAACAGCAGCGGTGTCGCCATTTTGGCGCCGTTCACCATCGTGAACAGCTTTGTGCCTTCGTAGGTCTCGGTGAACTTGAAGCGCATGCGCACCCGCTTGATGATCGGGTTGTTCATAGGGTCCGGATCTTGATCCCGGTGTCGGGCGAGCTGGATGCCCGTCCAGATCAGCAGAGCGCCGAAGAGCACGAATGTGAAGGCAAAGGCCGAGATGGCTGCCGCTCCAACGGCGATAAACACGGCACGGAAGATAAGCGCCAGGACCACGCCCACAAGCAGGACCCGCTGGTGCAGATTGGTAGGCACCGCGAATTGCGTGAGGATGATGATGAAGACGAAGAGGTTGTCGACGCTGAGGGACTTCTCCACCAGATAGGCGGCGTAGTACTGCGTCCCGAAGTCGGATCCAAACCACGCCCACACCCACGCTCCGAAGGCGATGGCGATGGCGATGTAGAAGATGCTCCAGAACATCGCCTCCTTGAACATCACGTCGTGAGGCTTGCGACTCACGGTGACGAAATCGAGGATGATGAGGAATGCGATTCCTCCGAGGGTCGCTGCCCAGATGCCCAGAGTGATGTCCACTCCCCAAGGCTATCCGTGTGCGGTGAATCGGCCCGTCGTCAGGCTGTGCCAGCCTCCTGCATGCCTCGCAGTTCGCGTTTGAGATCGGAGACCTCATCGCGCAGCCGGGCAGCCAGCTCGAACTGCAAGGAACCGGCAGCTGCATGCATCTGCGCAGTGAGATCCTCGATCAGAGTGAGCAGTTCCTCAGCCGCCAAATTACGTGACCTACCGGTCCGCGTAGCAACCCTGGTTTGCTCAACTAACGCCTCCGTATCGGCATCTTCTCGAGCAAGAAGATCCGTGATGTCGGCGATCTTCTTTCGAAGGGGCTGTGGATCCAGTCCGCGTTCTTCGTTGTAAGCCACCTGTTTGGCTCGACGGCGGTCAGTTTCGCCGATCGCTTTGGCCATAGATGCCGTGACCTTGTCCGCATACATGTGGACCTCGCCCGAGACGTTCCGTGCCGCGCGACCGATCGTCTGAATGAGCGATGTCTCAGATCGAAGAAAGCCCTCCTTATCGGCGTCCAAAATTGCCACCAAGGACACCTCAGGTAGATCCAGACCCTCCCTCAGCAGGTTGATGCCGACCAGCACATCGAACACGCCCATCCGGAGCTCCCGAAGCAGCTCGACCCGACGAAGGGTGTCGACCTCGGAATGGAGGTACTGCACGCGAACCCCGCGTTCGAGCAGGTAGTCGGTCAAATCTTCGGCCATGCGCTTCGTGAGCGTTGTGACGAGTACCCGCTCACCCAATTCAGCCCGAATTCGGATTTCATGAAGCAGGTCATCAATTTGGCCCTCGGTGGGCTTGATGACCACTTGTGGATCCACCAGACCAGTTGGTCGAATCACCTGTTCGACGACGTCACCTTGCACTTTGGTCAACTCGTATGGACCTGGGGTAGCAGACAGGTACACAGTTTGACCGATGCGATCTTCAAACTCAGCGAACCGCAGGGGACGATTATCCATTGCGCTGGGCAATCGAAATCCGTGCTCGACAAGGGTGCGCTTGCGACTCATATCGCCCTCGTACATTGCACCAATCTGCGGCACAGTCACATGGGACTCATCGATAACGAGTAGGAAATCCTCTGGAAAATAGTCAATAAGACAGTGCGGAGCGCTCCCCTGCTCTCGTCCATCTATGTGTCGGGAGTAGTTCTCAATACCTGAGCAGAATCCCAGTTGGCGCATCATTTCAAGATCATGTTGGGTGCGCATGCGTAACCGCTGCGCCTCTAGGAGTTTGCCCTGACCGTCAAGTTCAGCAAGTCGAACTTCTAATTCCGCTTCAATATCTTTCGTGGCTCTTTCCATCCGTTCCGGACCAGCAACATAATGAGTTGCAGGGAAGACATAAATCTCCTGGTCATCCGTAATGATCTCGCCAGTGACCGGATGCAGGGTCATGAGTCGATCAATTTCATCACCGAACATTTCGATGCGCACCGGATGTTCTTCATAAACCGGAAATATCTCAACGGTGTCGCCCCGCACGCGGAAGGTTCCACGCTGAAAAGCAATGTCATTTCGGGTGTATTGAATATCAACGAACATTCGCAGTAGCTGATCCCGCGGAATCGATTCGCCGACTCGCAGTCTGACCATCCGATCTACATATTCCTGTGGCGTACCTAGTCCGTAGATCGCTGAAACGGTTGCCACCACGATGACATCTCTGCGGGTCAACAAAGAATTTGTTGCAGAGTGGCGCAACCTCTCCACTTCCTCATTAATTGAGGAGTCTTTCTCGATAAACGTATCTGTCTGGGGTACATACGCTTCGGGCTGGTAGTAGTCGTAATAAGAAACAAAATACTCAACTGCGTTATTCGGCAACAGTTCCTTAAATTCGGTGGCCAACTGGGCCGCGAGAGTCTTGTTAGGCGCCATTACCAAGGTGGGTCTTTGTAGCCGCTCAACAAGCCAAGCAGTCGTGGCAGACTTTCCCGTCCCGGTTGCGCCGAGCAGCACCACATCTTGTTCACCCGCTTCAATCCTGGCGACGAGGTCCTCAATGGCAGCCGGCTGATCCCCAGCGGGTGAAAAATCGGAGATCACCTCGAAAGGCGCAACCTTCCTTTGCAGATCTGTCACCGGTCTGGCCATCCCTTGAAGGTACTCCTCTTTCTCGATACGAGGAGGAGGCGGCCGTATGAATCAGGCGTTGAGAAGTCCGAGTCGCACCCAAAGCGCGTCAACCTCGGCAACAAGCTCATCTCGCGTGCCTGAATTCCCAATCACAATGTCAGCTGCATCTAGACGCTCAGCCCGCGAGACCTGCGCCGCCATTCTTCGAAGTACGTCGTCCTTTGGGAGCCCCCGAAGGTGTACTGCCCGGTCAATTTGAACCTCTTCAGGAACATCCACAACTACGACCAGATCGACGAGGGACCGCTGACCAGTCTCGATGAGTAGTGGCATCTCATACACGGCGATGCCTTGCTCTTCTGCAGCCTGTAAATCGATTTCAGCCTGTTCCCGGATAGCAGGGTGGGTGATGTCGTTGAGGTGCCGAATGCTTCGTTCGTCTGCGAAGGCAATGCGCGCCAATTCTGCACGATTCAATCGCCCCTCGGCATCCAAAATCCCAGCGCCAAACTCCTCCACCAGATTTGCCAGAACTGGTGATCCTTGTTCGACCACTCTGCGGGCAATCACATCAGCATCGACGACAATGGCGCCGCGCTCGGAGAGCAACGACGCCACAGTCGACTTACCTGATCCGATGCCACCGGTCACACCGATCCGCATCGCTGTCCTACCTAGTCGTTCGTCAACTTGTCACGAAGAGCTTGAAGCGCCTCATCCGATGCGAGGGTGCCCTCGTTAGCGGGTGCATCCGACGAGTAGGCGGTTGCCTCTCCTACTTCAGCTGCAGCGGCCTGATCTGCTTCCCGCGCCTCATTAGCCTGCTTGCGGTGGGCTTCCCAACGGGAATGTGCCTCCGCGTACTCAAGTTCCCATGCGGTGCGCTGGTCTTCAAAACCAGCCTTCCACTCGCCGGTCTCGGGATCGAAACCCTCAGGGCCAACGTAGTTACCGGCAGCGTCGAACGCCGGAGCCATGCCATACAGGTAAGGATCGAATTCCTCGACTGCAACGGCATCACCGGAATCATTAGCCTGCTTGAGTGACAAGGAGATACGACGTCGTTCAAGATCGATGTCGATGACCTTCACGTAGATGTCATCGCCAACCTGAACGATTTGTTCGGGCAGTTCGATGTGACGCTCGGCCAATTCGGAAATGTGGACGAGACCTTCAATGCCCTCTTCCACGCGCACAAATGCGCCGAACGGAACCAGCTTTGTCACCTTGCCGGGAACCACCTGGTTGAGAGCGTGTGTCCGCGCGAAGTGCTGCCATGGATCTTCTTGTGTTGACTTCAAAGACAGTGATACCCGCTCACGGTCCATGTCAACGTCGAGCACCTCCACGGTCACTTCCTGACCAACCTCAACAACCTCGGAGGGGTGGTCAATGTGCTTCCAGGAGAGTTCAGACACATGGACGAGACCGTCTACGCCACCGAGATCGACGAACGCGCCGAAGTTCACGATGGATGAGACGACACCCTTGCGAATCTGACCCTTGAGCAGTGCGGTCAAGAAGGTCTGACGCACTTCGCTCTGGGTCTGCTCAAGCCATGCCCGACGTGAAAGGACTACGTTGTTGCGGTTCTTATCGAGTTCGATGATCTTCGCTTCGAGAACCTTGCCAACGTAGGGCTGTAGGTCGCGGACGCGACGCATCTCGACCAACGATGCAGGAAGAAAGCCTCGGAGGCCAATGTCAATGATCAAGCCGCCCTTGACGACTTCAATGACCTGACCCTCAACAACGCCATCTTCTTCCTTGACCTTCTCAATGGTGCCCCATGCTCGCTCGTACTGAGCGCGCTTCTTGGACAGAATGAGACGTCCTTCTTTGTCTTCCTTTGTGAGCAC
>CAIXFB010000173.1 GCA_903918595.1 uncultured Actinomycetes bacterium | reverse complement strand
TGTCATGTCTGGCATGGTGAGCGTGATGACGGCCGTTCCCGGGGCAAGCGCCTTGCCACCTGGGTTGAAAAGTGCGCCGCCCTCTTCCTTGGCCTGGGTCAACTCCACTACCTCAGGATTGTCAGTTGAGACCGTGGTGCCGGCAATGTCCTCGACGACGATGTCGAGGTTGTCGCCGACCTTGGCAGTAGCTTCGGTTTGACCGACCTCAATGATCACCGGGGGGAGCATTTGGGTGTTCTCCGCCGAGGTGGTTTCCGTCGATGTCGACTCAGAATCTGATGAGCAGCCGGCGAGCACGGTGACGCCCAGCAGGGCAACAGCACCGAGCGTGGCTGCAGAGCGAATGCGAAACATGGTGATGCCTCCAATAAATGTACGAATGAATAACTCCAGTGTCTCTCACGCAGCAGGAAAAACCGTGGAGGGCTCAGATCTCGTCGAGTTGCTCCACCCGGGCGCGATGCCGTCCACCCTCAAATTCAGTGGAGATAAACACGTTCAGCGCTTGAATCGCATCGGCGGGATCCGTCACCCGCTCGCCAAAGCAGGCGACGTTCGCGTCGTTATGACGTCGCGTCATTTCCGCATCTTGGACGTCTCGAATGACACCCCCTCGCGCGCCGTGCACCTTGTTCACCGCCATACAAATGCCCTGACCGCTACCGCACACAGCAACCCCGAAATCGTCATCCCCGTCCACCACCCGCCGCGCGACTTCGGCACCGAACTGCGGGTAGTCAGTGCGCTCCTCGCTATGGGTACCCACGTCATGAACCTGGTGCCCTTGGTCAGTGAGCCACTCCACCAACGTCGTTTTCAGAACAAAGCCGGCATGATCGGAACCAATGGCAATTCTCATGACAGTTCCCTTTCGACATGTTCGACGAGTCGACGACGACGATCAGCCAATAAGTCCACGATATGTGGTTGTGGTTCTACAACGTGCGACCACTGCGCAGGTGAAATGGTGGAAGTGCGCCCTCTGCTGAGCGCAGCAGCACCAATCACTGCAGAGTCTGGCGTGTCCATTGGAGCCAATGGGACACCGCAGGAATTACTGAGCAGCTGCTGAAAAATCGGATCTTTGGCTCCGCCACCGATGAGGGGAACCGGCGTTTGCGTATCGGCATCACGCACGGCGCCGAAACCCAAGGCAACCGCGTGCGAGATTCCCTCGAGTGCGCTGCGCAACAAAGCACTGCGTTCTGTGGCGAGATCTAGACCGATCCATGACCCACGCAGCCGGGCAGACATGAACGGTGTGCGCTCCCCTGCAACGTAAGGAATGAAGATGGGATCCGCCGGTTGCACTCCTATGCGCAACGCATCAATCGCATCCTCGATGGAGGCATCAAGCCATGACAGCACTCGCTCCAACGCGACACCGGCGTTCTGAACGGCGCCGATGCGGTACCAGGTAGATCCAGGCTCTCCTACCCCTGCAAATACATGGGTTCCTTGGCTTAAGTGATCCGGAACATGATCGGTGACTGCCACAGATTGCGAACCCGAGCCGACCGCAATAAAGCCCTGACCTGAAGAAAGCCCAATACCTGCGATGGCGCATGCGGTGTCGGCGCCGCCAACGGTGCTGGGAATGTCGCGACCAGCTATTCGAACCACACCGGCTGCGGCTTGCGATGCCCGAACCGGTGGAAGTACAACGGGGTCAATTCCCACCCATTCGCACGAGATGGCATCCCACGTTCCAGCAGCAACATCAAAGAGCAGAGTTCCTGACGCATCGCTTGGATCGGTTGCGATGTCGCCACCCAACCGGGCGCGCAGCCAATCCTTCGGCTGCATCAAGTAGCGCGTGCGCTCGAGTACTGCGGGCTCGTTCTCGACCAGCCAGGTGATCGTTGAGGCGGCAAATCCAGCAACCGGCCGTGAACCCCAGCGCTGCCAATCCTTCGCTCCGAACTCCGTGGCCATTCGCTCTGACTGATCTGCCGACCGGGTATCCGCCCACAAAATCGCTGGTCGCACCGGATCGAGATGTTCATCAACAGCCACTACCCCGTGCATCTGGCCCGAGAAACTGACCGATTCCACCTGAGATATGTCGAGCTTTCCGACGACTTCCGTGAGCGCATTGAGCCAGTCCTGCGGATGGGTCTCTGCCCAACCCGAATGCGGGGAATGGATCGGGTAGGCACGGCTCGTGCTCTGCTGGACTGAATCGTCGGGGCCGACCAATGCAACCTTCACCGAGCCGGTTCCAAGGTCGATGCCCAGAGCATCTCTTTCCGTCACGCATGACAGTATCGACCATGTGAGTTCCGTAGCCCCGGTTTCCCGGGTAGTAGTCGTTGGCAGCCTCAACATCGACCTGGTGGTCAACGTCGATCGCTTACCTGGAGCTGGGGAAACCGTCTTTGGCAACACCCTCGAGCGCCACCCGGGTGGCAAGGGCCTCAATCAGGCAGTTGCTGCGGCCCGCCTCGGCGCCACCGTCTCGATGATCGGTGCCATCGGTGATGACGGGTCGGGTGAATGGCTACGGCAGGTCATGATCGAAGAAGGCATCGATGATTCCTGCATATCCATTGCCCCTGGCACTTCGGGCACCGCCGTGATTGAAGTGGAGCCGCGCGGGGAGAACCGCATCATCGTGGTTGCCGGCGCGAACGAGTCCCTCACCGCAGAGGCGGTGCGCATGGCGATCGAGAGTTTCGACGACGTTGCCGTAGTACTCACTCAGAGCGAGGTGCCGCTCGATGCCGTGCGGGCCGCGATGGCTGCCGGGCGAGCAGCTGGTGCGAAAACGATCCTGAATCCTGCGCCGGCCCGCGATTACCCATCAGACATTTTGGTGAACGTCGACATGTTGATCCCGAATGAGCATGAAGCCGCTGAGATGTCTGGCCTTCAAACCGGATCTGCCCTCGACACCATTGAGGTAGCGCAAGAGCTCAACACCCGGGGCGCATCGTGCGTGGTGATTACCCGCGGCGAACGCGGGGCCGTGTGGTCCACAGCTGGTAATTCAGGTCAAGCAGCAGCATTTCGGGTCAGCGCCATTGACACCGTCGCCGCTGGCGATGCGTTCTGTGGTGCCATGGCAGCTGCAATCAGCATGGGTGAACCTTTTCCTGAGGCACTGCGGTGGGCATCAGCTGCAGGTGCACTCACTGCCACGAGGCGCGGCGCTGTTCCATCCCTGCCCATGCGCGAAGCTGTCGAAGAGTTACTCGCGAACAACTAGTTCATTCAAGACATATGCGCAACGCGCGACTCAGCATTACGCATTGAGGGCGACGTAGGACCGAGGGCAAACGCCATAGATCCGAGCAACGCAGAAATAGTCGGGCGCATCACGGTCAGCGGGATGCGCGGCAACTTCAGCAGGCGTCGATGATCTTCTGGCATCGTTGCGACTGCGCCGGCGAATAGTGCCGCGTACGGCGCTCGTGCCGGCAGCGGAAGCGGTGCATTCCGAATGAAGTCAACCGTTTCCCATGCACGCTCATCACCACGAAGTGCAGGAGCAAAATCGGCAAGCTGTTCATTGAGTTCAGCAACCGAACGCGGTGGGTCCGTTACGCCAACGAGCTCACCTGAAATGGCCCACTCACGAACGTATGCGTCTTCTCCACCTGGGATTGGTCCGCCCCACACCCGGTGGGTGGCAAGGAATGAATCGGTGAATGCAACGTGCACCCAGCGCAACAAATCCGGATCGGATGCGGCGTACGGAACCGATCCCCCGGCAGTTTCATACACACCAGTGACTTTGCGGTGCATTCCACGCACCCGCGCGCACTCACGATCAGCTGATGCCCGATCGCCAAACGTCATGACTGTCAACCACTGGGTAGTTCCGGCGAGGCGTCCAAGGGCGTCGTCCTCGTAACGGGAGTGCTGCATAACTCCAGCCAGTGCGCCCGGGTGCAGCGCCTGCATCAGGAGTGCCCGCACCCCGCCTACGAGAGTAGGCAATGAACCGTGGACTGCCCAAGGAGCTGAGCCCGGGCCAAAGTAGCCAATATCGGAGCCATCTTTGAGTTGGCGGACCCATTCAGGCTCGCCCTGTGGGTCACCCGAGACGATGCGCCGGAATCCGGTGGCAATCGCGTTTCTCACTCCTCCAGCCTGCCGTGTTTTCACCGAGAGTGCACATGGGGGCATGTCACGACGCAATAAAGACCGGCCCGGCTCGGGAGGAGGATCCGAGCCGGGCCGGTCTGCCCGAGGTTGAGGTGGTGAGATCGAGGAAGTGAGATCGACGAGATGGACTGTGACTACTCAGCTGATCTTGTACCCAGCGTTACTGGGTAATCCGCCGTGTTTCCATCTCGCAGAATCGTCAGGGTTATCTGATCGCCTGGCGCTTGCGCACGGATTGCAACGATCAGACTTGTGGAATCAGGAACGATGCGCCCATTGATTGCAGTGATGACGTCACCGTCTTGAATACCACCTGCAGCTGCTGGTCCACCCGTGGTGGTACTCGCCACCCGGGCACCGTCTCCTGAGTACTCAGAGTCGAGCTCAACTCCGATGATCGGAGTTGACGACGCACCAGTGTTGATGATTTCGTTGACGATGCGATCGACGGTGTCAATCGGGATTGCGAATCCAAGTCCAATGGATCCTGCACCGCCGAACTGTCCCATCGTTGCGATCGCAGAGTTGACTCCCACCACGGCACCTGCCGCGTTGATGAGTGGGCCTCCGGAGTTGCCCGGGTTGATAGCTGCGTCAGTTTGAATCGCATTGATGAACGACGTCTGTTCAACGCCTCCACCTGCGGTGACTGGGCGATCAAGTGCACTCACGATTCCTGAAGTGACTGTTCCTTGTAGCCCAAGCGGGGAACCGATCGCGATCACGGACTCACCCACTTGCAGGTCTGCTGATGAACCGAGAGGCACTGTGGCCAAGTTCGCACGATCAACTTTGACGACCGCAATGTCATAACCGGGATCGGATCCAACCAGACGACCAGTTGCAGTTGAACCGTCCATGAAGCTCACTTCGAGCGCAGAGTCTTCACCAGCACCTGCCACAACGTGATGGTTCGTGATGACGTAACCGTCTTCGGAAATCACAAAACCTGATCCGGTCCCTTCACCATCAGCACCACCAACATTGAGTTGCACTACCGCAGGCTGGACAGCAGCGGCAAGAGCAGC
>CAIXFB010000172.1 GCA_903918595.1 uncultured Actinomycetes bacterium | reverse complement strand
TCGCACCTGCAGTTGTTGTTCCTGCAGCTGCAGCACCTGCACCCGCTGCAGTTTCCGATGCCTACGTCACGCCACTTGTTCGTCGTCTCGCAACGCAAAACAACGTCGACCTCGCCACCGTTGTTGGCACCGGAATCGGCGGCCGCATCCGCAAGAGCGACGTACTCGCTGCCGCTGGCGTTTCAACCCCTGCTGCTGCACCTGCCGCTGCAGTCGTTGCCCCCGCAGTCGTTGCCCCCGCAGTCGTTGCCCCCGCTGCCGCCGCACCGGTTGTTGCTGCACCTGCTCCTACCGCAGCACCTGCAGCAGTTGCTTCTCCGCTGCGTGGCCGCACCGAGCCGATGAGTCGATTGCGCAAGGTCATTGCTGAGCGCATGGTCGAGTCCTTGCAAACATCAGCTCAACTCACCACCGTGGTTGAGGTCGATGTCACTCGCATCTCCGCCCTTCGCGCCCGAGTCAAGAAGGATTTCCTGGCTCGGGAGGGCGTCAACCTCACTTTCCTGCCGTTCTTTTGCAAGGCATCAGTCGAGGCCTTGAAGCAGTTCCCGCAACTCAACGCCTCGATCGACATGGCTGCTGGAACTGTGAGTTATCACGAAGAGGAAAATCTTGGCATTGCGGTCGATACCGATCGCGGACTCCTCGTTCCGGTTATCCGCAACGCCGGTGACCTCAATATTGCTGGTCTCGCCCGCCGGATCGCTGATCTTGCCGAGCGCACGCGCACCAACAAGGTTTCTCCGGATGACCTGTCTGGCGGAACGTTCACGGTGACAAATACCGGAAGCCGCGGCGCGCTGTTTGACACACCGATCGTGAATCAACCACAGGTAGCGATCTTGGGCACCGGGGCAATCGTGAAGCGCCCCATCGTGACCCAAGACGAATCAGGGCAAGACGTGATTGCCATCCGCTCGATGGTCTACCTGGCACTGTCGTACGACCACCGACTTGTCGATGGTGCAGATGCCGCACGCTTCCTCTCGACGATGAAGGCCCGACTCGAAGAAGCTTCATTCGACGCCGACCTAGGGCTGTGAGTCGACGATGCGGATCGCGATCACAGGTGCGTCAGGCCTCATCGGACGCGCACTAGTCCCACAGCTCCGACGCAATGGCCATGAAGTGGTTCGTCTGGTTCGAAGGCCCGCAACATTGGCAGATGAAGTGACCTGGGATCCCGCTGCCGGCACCGTCGATCTTGAAGGGCTAGCCGGCACGGAAGGTGTCATCCATCTTGCGGGTGCCGGTGTGGGCGACCACCGCTGGACCGATGAGTACAAGCGCGAAATCCTCAACAGCCGGGTCGATGGCACCCACACCATCGTTCGCGCAATGCGTGCACTAGATCCACTCCCCCGAGTTCTGGTTTCTGGATCGGCAATTGGTTGGTACGGCGAAACAGGTGATCGCGCGGTGGATGAAGGCGCTCCAGCCGGTGACGGTTTTCTTGCGGACGTGGTGCGAGCGTGGGAAGCAGCCGCAGAGCCCGCACAGGCATCAGGTATTCGCGTTGTCCTCGCCCGCACCGGACTTGTGGTCGCCAAAGACGGCGGCGCATGGGGTCGGATGTTTCCGTTGTTCAAAGCAGGCATTGGTGGCACATTGGGATCCGGACGCCAGTACTGGTCGTGGATCTCCTTGCGCGATGAGGTCTCAGCCCTGGAGTACCTCGTCACCAACGAGGCTGTCTTCGGCCCCGTGAATCTCACCGCGCCTGAGCCGATGACCAACGCTGCTATTACAAAGGTGATGGGCGAGATTTTGCACCGTCCCACGATTTTGCCGGTCCCCTCTTTCGCCCTCAAGATCGCACTGGGTGAGTTCTCCAGTGAAGTGTTGGGCAGTGCGCGCGTCATTCCTGGCGTCCTCGAAACAACAGATTTCACGTGGCAAGACCGAACCATCGATTCGGCCATCCGCGCAGTGCTGTGATCTTGACATGACGCCCTCGCACGACGTGTTGATCGTCGGTGCCGGGCTGGCCGGGTTGGCAGCAGCGCGCGAATTGAGCATTCACGGAATTGATGTGACCGTCCTTGAGCGCGATGAGCGCGTGGGGGGTCGAGTGCAATCCGATGTCATCGACGGACTCACCCTGGACCACGGTTTCCAGTTGTATAACCCGGCATATCCCGAAGCTGCCCGAGTGCTCGATCACGACGCACTTGACCTGCGCGCATTCACCCCTGGCGTGGTAGTTGCATCTGAGGCGGGCCCAAATTACCTCGCCGATCCACGCAAAGCTCCCGGTTGGGCGTTGCGCAGCACCTCACCGCGCACCGGCTCCGTGCTTTCCAAATCAAGGTTTGCCGCATATGCGGTCAATGCCGCGCGATCATCGGCACGTGAATTAGAAGAGCGCCCTGATACGTCAGCGGCTGTTGCTTTGCGCGGGGCAGGGATCGACGACGCTCTCTTTGAACGCGTACTCGAACCGTTCCTTGCTGGAGTTTTCCTCGAAAACCGGCTGGCCACCTCACGGCACTTTCTCGATTTAGTGCTCAAATCCTTTGTCAGTGGCGTTCCAGCCCTTCCCCGCAAAGGCATGGGAGCAATCCCTGAGCAGTTGAATGCATCCCTGCCACCCGGAACTGTTCAGACATCAATCGAAGTTGTGGCAGTGCAGAGCAACTCAGATGGCTTCACCGTCGAAACGTCAGCGGGTACACGGTCCACTCGGGTACTCGTGATCGCAACGGATGCTCCTGCGGCGAGGACTTTGATACCGGATGTAGTGACTCCGTCAGGTAATGCCGTCACAACTTGGTACCACGTTGCACCACAAGGAACAGTCATCACAGATGGCCGGCCGATCCTCGTAGTGGATGGCGATAAGCGTGGTCCGATCATCAATTCAGTCGCGCTTACTAACGCTGTTCCCGAATACGCAACCAAGGGTCGAGTATTGATTTCTTCTTCGGTGCTCGGCGATCACCCCACCAGCACACTCGATACAGATGTTCTGGCACATCTTTCGACCTTGCACAATCAATCCACCAGTGAATGG
>CAIXFB010000171.1 GCA_903918595.1 uncultured Actinomycetes bacterium | reverse complement strand
TGGACCACGCGGGGAATGCTGCCTTGGCCGCGGCTACTGCAGCATCTGCTTCAGCCCGCCCGCCGCGCGAAATATGGCCAAGGAGCGCGCCATCAACTGGGGAGATGTCCTCGAAGGTTGCTGCCGAGGCAATGCGCTCCCCGCCGATCCAGTGCCGGGTGTCGACGGACGTGCCGGCGATGGAGATCTGGCTCATCGGGGCATCCTCGCAGGTATCGGGAACAGGTCGATCGTTCGGACCCTAATGGATATTGTGCCGTATGTCAGGGGTATTGCCCAACTGTGGCAGGTTGCACGGCTTCAGAGCCAGCTCAGCATGCTGGTCCCTCAAGCAGGCGGTGACGCGGTGGTGCACATGGTTCGGAGCACATCGGCAGCCAGGCCGCGATCTTTCTTCGCGATTTCGTTGACAACTGCGCGTTCTTGCTCGTTAAACAGGGGGAACAGCTTCTTCATCAGTTTGCGACCTGCAGGGGTCAGCCGAACAAGGACAAGTCGGCCGTCGGATTCTGATCGCTCTCGAGAAACCAAGTCGCGCTTTTCCAAAGTGCTCAGTACCCCAGAAAGAGTCGCTTTGGAAAAGCCGCCCTCGTCGGCGATCTGCCGTGTCTCGATGGGCTCCCAGATCCATGTGACCCACAGCACAACAAAGGCCGTCCACGTGAGGTCATGGGGCTGGAGAACCGTGCCCTCGAGGTGGTTGCGGACGGCATTCGCCGCCCGAAACAGGTTCGAGCAGACGGCCATGGCCTCGAAATCGAGCTGGAGATCACCAATTTTGGACTGCACCATGAGCTCGGTCTCGGTGAGCGTGTGTGGCCCAGCCATTGTTCCCCTTTAATGATCTCTCGTAGTGAGGTAAGGCTGCACTAAATCACGTCGAAGTCCAATTTAGTCAGCAATCTTGCAAACTAGCGTGCGACGGGCCGGGATACGAGATAGTTTGGTCCCTAACGATTATTACCTGAACCGCCGCTCTTCCGGAGGACCCATGAGCCCCACGACCAGCCTGTCGCTCGCCGAGCTTGACCTTTTTGCGCACGGTGCGCCGTGGGGGGTGTTCGACCAACTGCGCGAACACGATCCGGTCACATGGACTGAAGAGGATGTTCCCAACGCAGGATTCTGGGCGGTGACGCGGTACCACGAAATCGTCGAGGTGTTGCGCGACACAGAGACCTTCTCCAGCGAGGTCGGCGCCGTCAACTTGGAAGAACTCGACGCCAGCCAGATCGAGATCCGCAAATCGATGCTCGAGCGCGACGGGTCACGGCACCGTGCACTGCGCAAGTTGCTGCAGGCAGAGTTTTCGCCCCGGGCACTCGCGGTCTATGAGTCTTTTTTGCGCGGAGTGACAGCTAACAGTCTCGACCTGGCCATTGCAAAGGGCGAGTTTGATTTTGTTGATGAAGTCGCCGCAGATTTCCCTATTCGCGTACTGGCACGTTTGTTCGATGTGCCAGAGGAAGACACGGATCAGTTGATCGAATGGGGCAACCGGATGGTGGGCAACACCGATCCGGAGTCCGCCGACGTGCTCGCAACTGATCCGGAGAGTGAGAAGTACCGCGACCTACCGTTCCGATCACCGGCTGCCCTTGAGGTGTTCGAATACGGCTTCAGACTTGCAAACGAGCGCCGCGGTGGCGCTGGCACCGAC
>CAIXFB010000170.1 GCA_903918595.1 uncultured Actinomycetes bacterium | reverse complement strand
GGCCAATTCCTCAACGCCAGCAAGGCCGCTGCCTGAAACTGCTTGGTAAGAACTCACCACAAGGCGCTCAAGCCCAGCCTCGACAGCAAGTGGCTTCAGGACCGGCATCGCTGCCATCGTGGTGCAGTTCGGGTTCGCGATAATGCCTTTGCGCATTTCGTGAATGGCCTCGGGGTTCACTTCACTCACTACCAGTGGCACATCGGGATCCATCCGCCAAGCCGATGAGTTATCGATGACGATCGCGCCGGCCGCTGCGAACTTTGGTGCAAGTTCTTTTGAGGTGGATCCACCTGCTGAGAACAGTGCGATGTCGATGCCGGCAAGATCAGCGGTTGCCGCATCTTCAATCGTGATCGTTTGGCCGTTCCACTCCAGCGTTGAACCAGCCGATCGCGCTGATGCGAGCAACCGCAGCGTGCCGATCGGAAAATTACGTTCAATGAGCAGCTTGCGCATCACGGCGCCAACCTGGCCGGTGGCTCCGACTACTGCAACGGTGTATGCACGACTCATCGCCCCGTGCCTCCGTACACCACTGCCTCACCGTCAGCGTCGAGGCCGAAGGCGGTGTGCAAGGCCTGAACTGCGCGCTGGGAATCCTCAACGCGCGTGACGATCGAAATGCGAATTTCCGATGTGGAAATCATTTCGACGTTGACACTCGCGTCGGCCAGTGCCGTAAAGAACGTGGCCGAAACACCCGGGTGGGAACGCATGCCAGCCCCGACGAGTGAAACCTTGGCGATTTCTTCATCGATGGTCAGCTCTTCAAACCCAATGGAGCCATGCTGAGCCTGAAGGGCCTGCATCGCCTTCTGCGCCATGCCCTGCGGGCAGGTGAAGGTGACATCGGTGCGACCAGTAGATGCCGCAGAAACGTTCTGCACGATCATGTCGACGTTGATGCTCGCTTCGGCGAGTGCACGGAAGATCGCGGCAGCCTCGCCCGGCTTGTCGGGTACCCCGACCACGGTCACCTTCGCATCATTCAAGTCAGCTGCGACGCCAGAAATGATCGGTTGCTCCATGGCTTTTCCTTCTGCGATGGCGGCCGCGATGGCCTGTGGGGACATAACGAATGTGCCCTCCTTCAATGAGAAGGAGGAGCGCACGTGAATGGGGAGGTCAAACCTGCGGGCGTACTCCACGCAGCGCAGGTGCAGAACCTTCGCACCGACTGCAGCAAGTTCGAGCATCTCCTCATAGGTGATGTACGGCACTTGGCGGGCCTTGCTCACGACGCGCGGATCAGCACTGAAAACACCATCGACGTCGGTGTAGATCTCACAGACCGAAGCATTGAGAGCCGCCGCGAGGGCAACGGCGGTGGTGTCAGATCCTCCACGGCCAAGGGTCGTGATGTCTTTGGTGTCTTGGGCTACCCCTTGAAAACCCGCAACGATCGGGATCGCACCTTCTGAGATGGCCTCCTGGATCCGGCCCGGCGTTACGTCGATGATTCGGGCTGCGCCATGCGCTGAGTCCGTGATCAGGCCGGCCTGCGAGCCTGTGTACGAGCGAGCATCAGCACCAAGATCGCTGATTGCCATAGCGAGCAGTGACATAGAGATCCGCTCTCCTGCGGTGAGCAGCATGTCGAGTTCACGGGCCGGGGGCTTCGGGGAGACCTGCTGGGCCAGATCGAGCAATTCGTCGGTGGAATCCCCCATTGCCGAGACGATGACCACCACATCGTTGCCCGCAGCTTTTGTATCAACGATGCGCCCCGCCACGCGCTTGATGCTTGCTGCATCTGCGACGGAGGATCCACCGAACTTCTGCACAATCAGGGCCACAGGGAGACATGTTACTGGCGCGTGTGCAACGATGATTTGTGCCTGATCTGATTGTCCGCGCAGAGGGAGTTCGCAAGCGATACGGGGATTTCTGGGCCGTCGATGGAGTGGATCTCGAGATCGCCCGTGGTGAGTGTCTGGCAATGCTTGGGCCCAATGGAGCCGGGAAGACAACTTTTACCGAAATTCTCGAGGGTTTTCGAACGCGTGATGGCGGAATGATCGATGTCCTGGGCGTGGATCCTGCCGAAGCCACTGGCGCATGGAAGGCCCGAATCGGCATCGTTCTGCAGCAGGACAGAGACCTCGGAGACCTCACGGTGGCTGAAGCAGTTCATCACTTCAGCCACTATTACCCGCATCCCTCGAACCCCGATGAGGTCATCGCAGCGGTGGGCTTACAGGAGAGTGCGGGGGTGCGCATCGATCGCCTATCCGGTGGTCAGCGACGGCGACTAGATGTTGCACTAGGCATCGTTGGTCAACCCGAGATGCTCTTTCTCGACGAGCCCACAACGGGATTTGATCCCGAGGCCCGACGTGATTTTTGGCAGCTCATCGAGCAGTTGAAGTACGACGGCACAACCATTCTGCTCACCACCCATTACTTAGAGGAAGCTGAAGCGCTCGCAGATCGGGTGGCGGTGATCGCTCGCGGACGGCTACTGGCTTGTGCACCACCGGAATTGCTCGATGGTCGCGACAACGGAACTACAGAAGTGCATTGGATGGAAAACGGGGTGGCGCGAATGGAGAAAACCCAGGAGCCCACGGCATTAATCCACAATCTTTCCCAGCGCATTGGAGGCGAAATTCCCGGTCTCATGGTGCGCCGGGCCAGTCTGGAAGATGTCTATTTGAACCTCATCGCTGGCGATGCGTTGGAGTCATCATGAGTCTTGGGCATACTGCAGATCTTGGATTCCGGAGGGCGCGCATCGAGTTGAAGCAATTCTTCCGCGATAAGGAATCAGCGGTCTTCAACTTCATGTTGCCGATGATTTTGCTGGTCATCTTCGGTTTCGTATTCGGAGGGCAAGAACTCGGCCCCACCGGCATCACTTTCTCTCAGTATTTCGTGGCCGGCATGATCGCATCCGGCATCGTCTATACGTCCTTTCAGAATCTGGCTATTTCCATCCCGCTCGAGCGCGAGGACGGCACCTTGAAGAGGCTGCAAGGCACTCCCATGCCAAAAGCCTCGTACTTCATCGGCAAGGTGGGCATGGTGTTCGTCGCCTACCTGGCGCAGGTCACCATCTTGATCGCAGTCGGAATGATCTTCTTTGGGATCGAACTCCCGAAGTCGGGCCTTCAGTGGTTCACCTTTGTTTGGGCGAGTGTCCTCGGCTTAATTGCCTGGACCCTCCTAGGCATCGCCTACTCTGCAGTTCCCAGGACCGGACGAGGCGCTGCCGCACTTGTCACTCCCGTTGTGCTGGTTTTGCAGTTCATCTCCGGAGTGTTCTTCGTGTTCAGTGAGCTGCCGACCTGGATGCAAAACGTTGCATCAGTATTCCCACTGAAGTGGCTCGCCCAAGCAATGCGTAGCGTCTTTCTACCTGAAAGTGCGGCTGCCCTGGAGTCAAGTGGAAGTTGGCAACTCGGCATGGCTGCAGCAGTGCTATTCGCGTGGATCATCGTTGGTGCATTGCTGGCCACGTGGAGTTTTCGCTGGACGCCTCGCGGTCGTTAACGCGATCCAATTAGACGAGTCGTCGGCCTTCGAATGCACGGCCGAGGGTGACCTCGTCGGCGTACTCAAGATCTCCACCGACCGGCAGACCACTTGCGAGGCGCGAAACCGCGATCCCCAGCGGAGCGATCATCCGGGCCAGGTAGGTAGCGGTTGCTTCGCCCTCGAGGTTGGGATCAGTCGCAAGAATGACTTCGGTGATTCCATCGTCGGCAAGCCGGGCAAGAAGCTCTCGAATTCGCAGATCGTCCGGACCGATGCCATCGATCAAAGTCTACCTATGAGGGACGAACAGTGGCTCTCGCGATCCGAGCCGGGTGACTACATCGCTGTGTTGACAAGAACGAGGACCATGTCACCCGCACTGAACGTGATCCGCTCCGACTTCGGAGGGTTCACCCTGATACCTCCGGGGAGGGCTCCCGAACCACCAACGGCCCTCGCTGTCCGGTAGCCGATCGCGACGACTCCCCAATTGCGGGCAGCGGCGATGATCGATTCGAAATCCGACTCACCCAAGGGCACGTAGCGCTCGACCGGATGCATGGCCACAGTGGAGCCAGCCCCGTCGAACATGTCGGCGAATACATGAGCGAGATGCGGACTATCGCCCAACTGCGCCAGGAGGAGACTGATGAGCTCCATGCTCACGATGAACTCAGAATTATCACCCTGACGGCCAAGTTCGACGTTGTTCGGGTCGGCGAGCTCAGCGATGACATTGCTGGCCGAATCAGGTAACAGCGCCCGCACGTGCATCAAGGTAAGGAGTACGCGGGCATCGGCCTGGTCGAGTCCATACGTCGAACGCTCGCAGAGGAGCATCACATGGTCGAAGGCGCCTGAGCCCAGTACGTTGGCGAGCACCGCACGGCTGATCGTGCTGCCGCACTCCAGCGAGATGCTGTGCTTGGAAATCTCAGCCAAGGCGAGTTCAGCCTCCACCTCGGCAACCACGTGGGAATCCGGGTCAATCAAGATGACCAGTTCAGAACCCTCCGATGCATGGGACTCGATCTCTTTGATGATGAGGTGCGCAGTCGAACTCCAGCCCACAATAAGTGTCCGTTCGCGGCTCAGCTCAAGGGTCATCACCGGGTGGTCGGCCGGCCTCGCCCACGCGATGGGATCGCGGTCGAAGACGAAGACAGAATTGTCCTCGGCGATACCAATCGCCTCGTCACCCGTCATGACAGGCGACTCAGAGTCGACCGTCAGGGACACGCTCCCATCAGCACGCCGCAGCCCGATGATCGTCGCATTCGAACTGGCGAGAGTGAGTTCCCCGAACGAGAACCCGAACCACCGTTCGGGAATCGGGACGATGTACATCTCATCACCATCGAAATCAAGCAACTCCCGGTAGACAGCACCAAGACCTGCCATCCGAGAGACCTGAGCGGTGATGCGCGCAACGATCGCCGAAGGGATGATCGTGATCAGGCGCGAGCCGACCACCTCTGCAAGGGCATCAGCAACCTCATCGTCATCCGCCTCAGCGACGATGGTCGTTGCGCTCCCGACCGGGATGAGTTGGTTCAGACCGAGCACGACCTTCACGAGGTACCCCTGGGCGGTGTCATCATCCGGGCTGAGCACGATCACGGACTTCGCGTCCTGTGGATTCATGCGCGCAAGATCATTGACTCTCGTCGGGGATCCACTGCGAACGACCAGTCTGGAGGTACCGAAGTCCTTGACGTCGCGTCGGATGTCGTCGGTGACCTGGACGGGGTCCTCTGACGTCAGCACCACGATCGCCCGGCCTCGCTCACTTCTATTCGCCTCGACGAGCTCGCCGATGACGACGCTCAATTTGTCGCTGCGGCCGACGATCAGGGTGTGGCCGATCTCGACCACTGAGGAGCGTCCTCGGCGAAGGTTCTCAAGCCTGGCGTCGATTCCGCTTGAGATGATGCCGATGATCGTTGCGCCAAGGAAGATTCCGACGAGCGTTACGGCAAGCATTCCGAGCCGGAACTTGTCTCCCTCGTCACCGCTGAAAGTACCCGGGTCAAGTGATCGGGTGATCGCGAGCCACACACCCTCGGTCAGAGAGGTGCTGCTGTCCGAAGGCCCGATACCCGTGACCTGGATGACGGCCGCGACGATGATCACAAACAGAGCCGTGAGGAAGCCCAACCACAGCAGCACCATGCCAACACCACGCGCGAGCGTGTTGTCAATGCGGTAGCGCAGGCGCTCCTTGATCGTGAACTTCGTTGTCATGCCGTCCCCTCGTTGTTGGCAAACAATTTCGCACACCATGTATTCGCTGAGTATGCGTCCCTAAGCATTGAGGGCGAGAATCGCCGTGATGGCTAGTACGAGGACGCCGCCAATCCGGTAAAAGCCAGTCATTGTTGGTCGTTGGTACC
Organism: uncultured Actinomycetes bacterium; assembly: GCA_903918595.1. Lineage (GTDB taxonomy): Bacteria > Actinomycetota > Actinomycetes > S36-B12 > S36-B12 > CAIXFB01. Next base: position 2,810 of record CAIXFB010000170.1, on the reverse strand, counting down.
ACCGAGTGTCGCCTTCGCGCGGGTCGCGTCCGATCATTCCTAGGATCGCGAGGACGAACCCCGGGATTGCGAGAATGACGAACATCGTCTGGGCGTAGTCGGGCGAGTCCCCGAGTGCGCTCACGAGCGCGGCAGAGACAGCCCAGCCAATGACGAGCATGACAGCGATGAGGGGCACGCCATCGGGGAGCGCCTGCCACAAACGTGGCGAGTTCGGGAAGCGCGCAGCGAAGATCTCGGTCAGCGCGGGCACGAGGAACAGGAGTGACGCGACCCATAACTGCCACACGTTTCCAACGAACGCCGCGGAGATGAACGCGAAGGTGCCCATGCGGAGCAGGGCAGAGATGAGGCGCTGCGAGTTCGGCGCCTCGTCGGGCTCATCCGGAGTGAGTGCGTCCATGCGCTCCGGGAACCACCTTGCAGCAGCCTCCTCGAGCAGGATCTTCGCGACCAGCCCCACGAGAACGACAAAGGCGAGCAGCGAGGCACTGTCAGCGATGGGGAACGCGGTTCCGCCAAGGCCAGGTATAGCGCCGACGATGTTGTATGTGACCCACGCGCCGAGCAAGGGCACGACGACGAGATCGGTGAGCCGCTCCCACACCGCCGCGGAGCCGGTCTCACTCGGTCTACGGATATCGCGGAAGGAGCCGCCGATGAGTCCGGGTCCGACGATAAGCAGGCCTATGCCGGCCAGGGTCCGGACGCTCGACGCGTCGATGATGCCGCCTGATAGCAGCACGACCATGGAGAAGGCGAGTACTGCAAGGATCCCCGCGAAGGCATTGAAGATGCCGATCAGGATGAGCGCAACCATGATGCCGAGGGCTGCAGGTTGCGCGATACCGTCGACCGAGAAGCCTGCGACGGTGCCGAGGACTACCCCGGCAATCGGCAAGAGCGCGCTCAGGCTGCCGAACATCGCCTGAATTGGTACCCCATCACCCAGGCACCTCGATAGCAGTGGGCTCTTCGATGCCACTGCCGCCGTGGCCGCGTACGTAAACGAGTCAGTCACCGCGAGACCGGGAGCCTGGTACATCCGTGACTGATCCCCGATGGCATCGCCGGTTGGGGCGAAACGCGCCTTCCACATTCCCCCGTCCGTGGACTCCAACTTTTCCAGCTTCTTGCGCCGCCGGACCTCCGCCTCGACCCCACCGCCTGAACTGCCGCGTGAACCGCCGGTCGGACCGCCGAAGCCTGCCGCCGCTGCAGCGACCGTCGCAACCGTGAGTCCGGCGATTGCCGTCGTCGCCACTGCCGCCGGATTATCGAGCGGTGCGACGGGCGCATATTTCGGAGCCTTGGGGTTGTCCGAGATCACCGGGACGACGAGTGCCGACGCATCTACGTTGGGGACGACACCTTCAAGGGTGCCATCCGGGCCAATAGTGATGCCGGTTGCCGACTTGATGGCATCCCCGTCAACTCCGGTCGTCTCCAGGACCACGGTGTGACTGCCGGGCGGCAAGCTCGCAGGGAGTTGTGCTGATGTCGTGAACGAGCCGGCGTCGTCTGTCTGACCAGTGGCCAGCAGTTGGGGCGAGGAGAACACCCACAGGGAGTACTGGGCAGCGGGGGCAGCGCCTTCGCCGAAGACCGAGATACCAACATCGCCCACTTGCGTGCCCAAGTCACCAATGACGCTGATGGTGATGCCGTTGGACGCTTCCTCTAGTGATTCACTCGAGATGTCCTCTTCGTCGACGACTTCTTCATCGACAGCTTCCTCGTCAGCAGCTTCATCCTCTTCTGCCTCATCATCGACCGCATCTTCGTCAGCAGCCTCGTCCTCTTCTGCCTCATCATCGACAGCATCTTCGTCAGCAGCTTCATCCTCTTCTGCCTCATTATCGACAGCATCTTCGTCAGCAGCCTCGTCATCCGCGGCTTCGTCATCCGCGGCTTCATCATCCGCGGCTTCATCGTCGGCGGCTTCATCCGCACTCGGGCTTTCCTCTGCGGTGGCTTCAACGCTCGGCTCGCTACTAGGTTCTGCTTCCGCCTCCGGTGCCGGTTCAGCTTCCGGTGCCGGTGCCGGTTCAGCTTCCGGTGCCGGAGCGTCGCCTCCCTCCTCATCAGCAAAGATCGACACCGCAGTGCTTGTCGCAGGAACGATCGCCATGGACCAGCCGAGTATCAAAACCGCAGTGACGACGACAGCAAGCCACAGTTCGTGTCCGCGGGGTTTCGAGCGGTTGCCCTTCGCTCGACCCTGATTCGAGGCCGCATACGTCTTTAGCATCATGTCCTAACTCGACTACTCGGTGCGGTCAACCCGAAGCGTCCCAATGCATCGCTTCGTCGTGCCACGTTCTTCAGGGAGAGCACGCTCTAGAGGAGGCAGATCGTCTCGTTGGGTCATGATTCTCCTTGAGAACGCGACATTGATCAAGTGGCAATTCACTCCATTGGAGGCCGAATTGACGGTCGCGCGAACGGAATCCCTGAGTGGAACCGCACATTGGGCCTCGAACTTCAGGGCGAGCAAGCCTTAGACGAGTCGGCGGCCTTCGAATGCGCGGCCCAGGGTGACCTCGTCGGCGTATTCAAGATCTCCACCGACCGGCAGCCCACTTGCGAGGCGCGAAACCGCGATCCCCAGCGGAGCGATCATCCGGGCCAGGTAGGTAGCGGTTGCTTCTCCCTCGAGGTTGGGATCAGTCGCAAGAATGACTTCGGTGATTCCATCATCGGCAAGCCGGGCAAGGAGCTCTCGAATTCGCAGATCGTCCGGACCGATGCCATCGATCGGGCTGATCGCACCACCAAGTACGTGGTAGCGCCCCTTGAATTCACGAGTG
>CAIXFB010000169.1 GCA_903918595.1 uncultured Actinomycetes bacterium | reverse complement strand
TTGGTTGGATCAGTGGTCATTGCGTGCAGCAACACCGCTGCTCGGGAAATGTTGTGCACTGCATCGCTCAATGGAATCGTTTCGGGGAGAGCTTTCCGTGCTGCCTTGGTGGCAAGAGGTGTGTCCGGAAATGCCACTACCGGTTGCACTGACGAGTGAGGTGAACAGCGCACAAAATCGACCGCGCCGCTTGTATCGACCCACGCGATCGTTACTCCCCCAAACAATGCCGCAGCTAAATTGTCTGGATGAGATTCCAAAGCCAGGGCCGCGTGCAGCAACTGCACATCGGTGAGACGCAGGGATTCATCTGCAACCAGAGCCCTCGCTAACACCATTCCACCGATGATGGCCGCAGCAGATGATCCAAGTCCTCGCCCATGCGGGATGCGATTCAGGCATCGCAGGGTGAATCCCGCAGGTCGAACGCCCATCGCGTCGAATGCCAGATTCATGGCTCGCACTACGAGGTGGTTTTCATCCAGTGGCACCGAATGAGCACACTCGCCCGTGACCTGCACGACGATGCCGGGTGCATCATGCACCTGGGCAACGAGTTCGTCCTCGAGACCAAGGGCCAGTCCGGCTGAATCAAAACCTGGGCCAAGGTTCGCACTCGATGCCGGAGTGAGGACCCGCACTTCCTCGGTGCGAAATGCCCGCACGTCAGCCATCCAGACCGAGTGCTCGCGCAGCTGCTCGCACATCGACACCAACAACAACGGGCTCAGGTGAATTTTCTAGCGCCCACTGGGGATCCTTTAGGCCATTTCCAGTCAATGTCGCAACGATAAGTTGACCTGGATCGAGTTTGCCTTGTGCATGCAATTTGATGAGGCCGGCAACACCTGCAGCACTAGCCGGTTCACAAAAGAGCCCTTCACGCGCTGCGAGCAATCGATAGGCAGACAAGATTTCCTCATCCGTCACTTCGTCGATCAAGCCATGTGAATCGTCCCGCGCCGCAATCGCCTGATCCCACGATGCCGGGTTTCCGATGCGAATCGCCGTCGCGATCGTCTCAGGGTTCCGCACGGGCTCCCCACGCACCAAGGGAGCTGACCCCGCTGCTTGGAATCCCCACATGCGCGGAAGCGAATCAGACCTACCGATGTTCTTGTACTCGTTATAGCCACGCCAATAGGCCGTTATGTTGCCCGCATTGCCAACGGGAAGCGTGTGAATATCGGGAGCCCGGCCAATCATGTCGATGATTTCAAAGCTTGCTGTCTTCTGGCCATCAATTCGAACCGGGTTCACACTATTGACCAGAGCGACTGGGTAGTTATCAGACAGTTCGCGTGCCACCGTGAGGCAGTCATCAAAGTTGCCATCCACCTGGAGCAGAGTTGCGCCATGCACAATCGCTTGAGCCAATTTCCCCATAGCGATTTTTCCTTGCGGCACCAGGACGGCACTTGTCATGCCGGCTTTGACTGCATATGCAGATGCACTCGCTGAAGTGTTTCCAGTCGACGCACAAATGACAGCTTTTGCGCCATCTTCAGCGGCCTTGGAAATCGCCATGGTCATACCGCGGTCTTTAAACGAACCCGTGGGGTTTGCACCTTCATATTTGAGCCAGAGCTCACACCCCAACATTTCGCTGATCCAACAGGCATAGACAAGCGGGGTTCCACCCTCACGCAGTGACACCACGGGAGTCCGGTCCGAGACCGGCAAGTAGTTCCGG
>CAIXFB010000168.1 GCA_903918595.1 uncultured Actinomycetes bacterium | reverse complement strand
GGCCATGCCACATGAGCCACCAACCAGAAGGCCCTCCTCGCGGGCCATCCGGCGGGTCATCTCGAATGCATCTTTATCCGATACCGCGATCACCTCGTCGCAAATATTCGGATCGAATGCACTTGGCCAAAAATCCTCTCCGACGCCCTCGACGAGGTACGGGCGGCCGGTGCCACCGGAATAGACAGAGCCCACCGGATCGGCACCGATGACTCGCACGGCGCCATCGCTAGCTTCCTTCAAGTAACGACCGGTTCCCGAGATCGTGCCGCCGGTACCTACCCCAGCCACGAAGTGTGTGATTTTGCCGTCGGTCTGGGCCCAGAGCTCTGGGCCGGTGCCCTCGTAGTGCGAGAGCGGATTATTCGGATTCGAGTACTGGTCTGGCTTCCAGCCACCCGGGATTTCTCTCGCGAGGCGGTCGCTGACGGAGTAATACGAGCGCGGGTCCTCTGGATCCACCGCGGTGGGGCACACCACGACTTCGGCGCCATAAGCCTTGAGGACGTTTCGCTTGTCTTCGCTGACTTTGTCGGGGCAGACGAAGACGCATTTGTAGCCACGCTGCTGGGCCACGAGAGCCAGGCCCACTCCCGTGTTGCCACTGGTGGGTTCGATGATGGTGCCACCCGGCTTGAGGAGGCCTTCGCGCTCTGCGGCATCGATCATGCGCACCGCGATCCGGTCCTTCACGGATCCACCCGGGTTGACGTACTCCACTTTGGCCAGCACCAGCGGGCCAGGCTCGGGAACGATCCCCTTTGTTACCTGCGATAACCGTACGAGGGGGGTATTCCCAATGAGGTCGACGACGCTCTCAAAAAACTGCATGACCAAACTCTAGGTGACCAGTGCGTACTCTGAGCAGGTGGTCAAATCCGAGTTCGAAACGGAGCTGGGCCGCGTTATCCATCGCCTCGAGGTGCTGCCCGTTCGCCACCGTGACATCGCGTATGCACTGACGCTGACGGCGGCGCAGACTCTTCGCGATTGGACCGTTCAAATCGAGCCGATTGGTCCTCAGGAGGTGCCTGAACTAGCACCCCGAATGGCGAGTGCCCAGCTCAGCGTCGTGGCACGCGATTTCTTGACGGTGGGCTCCCCATCTCACATCACCGAAGCCACTGCACTCCTGACGGAGTTGCGTCGCTCACTTCCATAACTATCCGCACATGATGAAAGGGCCCACCGGTAACGGTGAGCCCTTTCATCATGAAGTGAGTGCTGCGGGATTACTCGCGACCAGAGAAGATCGCCAGCAGGCGCAAGAACTCGAGGTAGATCCACACGAGGGTGATCAGCAGGCCGAAGGCCATCCGCCACGACTCGCGCTCAGGAAGTCCCATAGCGATGCCCTGCTTGATTGCCTCGAAGTCAAGAGCCAAGAAGAACGATGCGATCGCTACGCCAGCCAGAGAAATCAGGATGCCGATTCCATCAACGCCGTAGAAACCCCAGCCGCCGCCGACTCCCATGAATGAGGCAACAAGTGAAGCCAAACCAAGGACGAGGTAGGAAACCGCAGCCACCATGAGGATCTGGGTGAACCTCTTGGTGACCTTGATGACGCCGGTGAGGTAGAGCGTGAGCATGACACCGAAGGTGGTCATGGTCGCAACGACAGCCTGGATAACGATGCCGTCCCAGCCATTGCCTGAGGCATACGCGTTGTAGAAGTTGCTGATCCCGCCCAGCATCAGACCCTCTGCCACGGCGAAGATCAGCATGAGCGCAGGTGACACCTGCTTCTTCAGCGCGTTCACAAAGCCCAGCACCGTTGCAACGATCAGGACGGGCAGCAGCATCGCGGGCATTGCGGCAATGACGTTCCAGCCGACGAAAGCAAACACAACGACGACCGCGAACAAGATGGTGGTCTTGATCACCACATCGTTCAGCGTGACCCTGAGGCCACCCGCTGCCGTGATGACCTCGAACTGCTCATCGGTGCCTGCGGGCGGGGCGCCGGTGGGCGCCGTTTCAACTCTCGGGCTCACCTGTGCCGGCGCCTGGCCGCTGGCGGCCGTGTAGGCCGTGCGCCCTTCGTCGTAGGCAAATCCGGTGGAGCCGGGCTTGGGCTCGTAACGGTTCAAAACAGGGTTATTTGACTGCATGCATCCAAGGTAACCGATTGCCGGAAATCTGCCAACCCGCCACCCACTTCGTGGCCTCAGCGAGTGAAAAACCGATGGCACCGAGCGCGACAATCGGGAGCCACAGTCCCACGGGGAGAGCCGCTGTCGCGAAAACGGCCTGAAGCGTGCCCCCGATGGGATTTGAACCCATACTGTGCCGGGTTTAAGCCGGGTGTCTCTGCCAGTTGGACTACGGGGGCGTGGTGAACATGAAGTCGTGCTCGGTTCGCGGAGCTTTAGATCTGCGCCTCAGGTAATCGTCCACGCAGAAAGGACAGCGTGCCAGACCAGGCGATCGCGGCATTCTCGGGCTGGTAAGCCTCGGGTCGATCATCGTTGAAGAACGCATGAACAGACTTTGGATAGTCAACAACGGTGGCGTTTCCCCCACTGGAGCTAATCGCGCTCACGTACTCGGCAATCACCTTGCCATTGTCCCGCTCATCTGACTCTGCCTTATGAATCAATGCTGCACGGCCTACATATCTGGACCAATCCGGGTCGTAATCAGGCCAAGGCATCACCGGGTAAAAAGCGACCGCCGCGCTGATCTCATCGGACACTGTGGGTGCCAACAATGCAAGCCCCCCACCCATGCAAAAACCGATCACGCCGATCCCCGTTGAGGAAACCTCCGGGCGTTCTTGCAACCACGTGCCGGCCGCAGCAAAGTCGGCCGCCACATCAGAGATGTGCAAACCCATCATCAACTTGCTGGCCTCATCGGGTTCAGAGGTTGCAACGCCTCGATAGTGGTCAATCGCTAGGGCAACAAAGCCCTCTTCGGCGAGCCGCTCCAACACCGACTCGACGTGCGCGACGATGCCCCACCATTCCTGAATCACGATTACTCCAGGGCCTGATCCAGCCGCGGGCACCGCGAGTAGTCCGGGGATCGCTTCACCATTAACTGCGTCGATGCTGATGGGTTCCATGCGCTTATTGTGGCGTAAACCGACCCTGCAGCATTGGTTGATGCCACATGGCGCCGTCTTTCGGGGTTCGCAATGGGGCCGAGGTTCAGACCGTGCGTAGAGGTGCGGTGGAGGATCGCACGACCAACTGGGTGGGTACGCGGGTCGGCTCGAGGTTCACGTCTTGCGGGAGGGTGCGCAGCTGCACCAAAAGCGCTTCAGCGGCAATTCGACCAAGGTCAAAGACCGGTTGGACCACCGTGGTGAGTTCCAAGTGCTCGGACATGTCGTGACCATCCACCCCGACCACTGAAATATCAACACCCGGCTTGAGACCGTGATTGCGAAGAGAACGAAGGGCGCCAAAGGCCATTTCATCACTCATGGCAAAGACTGCTGTGGGCGGATTCTTTTGGGTCAGGAGCGCAGTCATAGCCTGTTCCCCGCCCTGAATCGTGAAGTAGCCGAATGCTTCGAGCATCGGCGTAGTTTCTAGGCCGCTCTCTTCCATTGCTTGACGGAAACCGTTCTCCCGATCGAACTCAGCGGTGAAAGGCAATTCAGCGGGTGATCCACCGATCATTCCGATTCGGGTGTGGCCCAAATTGATCAGGTGCTGCGTTGCAATTCGAGCGGCAGCTACATCGTCAATCATGACGGATGGAACACCACCAACATTCACCCCAATCATCGAGGTTGGCATTCCAAGATTCAGTACATCGCGCAACTGCGGATCAGATGGTGACATTGCAATGATCAACACTCCATCCACGCGCCTGCGCAATCGAGGTGCTGGTGGCAAACGGTGATGCCCACTCGCGGCGTCCGTGACACTCATGAGCAGCAAATCCATGCCTGCTGCTTGCAGGACAGACTCCACACCCGACAGGACCGTGGCGAAGAACCAGCGAGAGATGAATGGCGTGATGACGGCTATTGAACCCGTCCGCCCCGATGCCAGCCTGGAGGCTGAGGGAGAAATGACGTAGTCCAGTTTCGAGGCCACCGTGGCAATGCGATCCCGGGTAGCCGGATCAACATTGGGGAGGCCGCGCAGCGCCCGCGACACCGTTGCTGTCGAGACACCCGCAGCTTCGGCTACATCTCTAATCGTGATCGCCATGACGCATGATTGCAACATTTCAGGTAAATGCACAACCGCTTACATGAAAGTGCTGCAAAAAGACGGATTACCCTCTAAGACTGAGCCTGTACACGATTCCATCCAAGAGGTCGGCTTCGCTCACCACCACCTGGTCTAGGTCATACGCCTGCATGGTTCGGCACAGGACCAGGGATCCCCCGGCGATCACATCGACGCGGCCAGGGTGCATAAAACCGAAGGCGGCCCGGTTTGCGCGCGGCATGTCCAACAATCGGGTGGTGACTGACTTCACCTGCGCCCGGGTGATGACTGATCCGTGGATCACTTCAGCGTCGTACACGGGCAGATCCATCGCCATGGCAGCGACGGTGGTGACTGAGCCCGCAAGGCCAACGAACGTTGCGAATGAGCCAGGTGGAATCACCTCCAACACTTTTGTGAGGTGAGCATCAACGTCAGCAACCGCTGCCGCTACTTCTTCAAGTTCGGGCGGATCGGCGTGAAGATGGCGCTCGGTCATGCGCACGCAACCGATATTCACACTCGTCGCAGCCGAGATCTCACCAGTCGCAGCATTACCCAACACATACTCCGTCGATCCGCCACCTATATCTGCGACGAGGACCGGATTACTGATGAGTGCTGGATCAAGGCCTCTTACTGCACCAAGAAAGGAAAGTTCTGCTTCTTCGGTGCCCGCGATCACTTCGACGGTAATCCCAAGTCGATCCTGAACACCCTTCACAAAGTCCGCACGATTACTCACATCACGGCTTGCAGACGTGGCTATGAAGCGCGCAGACTCAACCGGGTATTGGGCGAGCAGGTCGGCATACTCCTCGCAAGCCATGAAGGTGCGCTGGAGAGCGGCAGCGGAAAATTCGCCGCTTGCATCAACCCCCTCACCAAGGCGAACGGTACGCATTTCCCGAACCACATCAACAACTCGGCCGTCAATCACATCCGCGATGAGTATTCTGATTGAGTTGGTGCCGCAGTCGATCGCCGCATGTCTAGACATGTTTTGCATCATCCGGCACATGTACCGAACACGCATCTCCGCTCCACCATGACCCAATCAGTTCGAGTACCTCATCCCCAAATGGGTTCACGCCTGGGCCACACGCGAGGGACTGCCCAACAAGAACATGCAGGCACTTGACCCGATCGGGCATACCGCCCGCGCTAATACCTTCCACTTCAGGAACCACGCCGAGTGTGGCTCGAAACGCAAGATAGGACTCATGAGCACGCTGATACTGATCACGCAGCTCAGCCGATTCACTGAGACGGTTTTCCATTTCCTTCATCAGCCCAGCACCCTCAAGGGTTCCGATAGCGCCGGTGAGTTTGGGGCAGGTGAGGTAATAGGTGGTGGGGAAGGGTGTGCCGTCGGCAAGTCGGGGTGGCGTCGTGACCACGCACGGCTGGCCACAGGCGCAACGATTGGCGATGGCCACGATGTCTCGAGGTGGCCGGCCCAACTGCGCGCGAACTGCTGCGATGTCTGCCGGATCAATCACGGAGAAGGTGCACCATCGGCAGATGTGACAGAGCCCCAGACGGTCTCAAACCACGGCAGGTTTTCAATTGCCGATGCACTCAGACTGTCTGCCGCCGGCCGACCCTCGGCGTCAAGTGCCACATAACCAACCTCCCCAGGGAGGACAAAGTGCAATCGTCGGCGCGCCTCGGCAGCGATGAACGCCGGATCTGTCCAGCGTTCCTTCAAGACCGTCAGTTCGGCAACCCGAACTTCGGTGGCATCGACTTCAGCTTGTAAAGCAGCGATCTCGGCCCGCTGCGCAAACCAGGCTTGCACCGGGACTGCCAAGCCCAGTACCAACAGGCCAAGGGCTAAACCCACGATGACGGCACGGCTCGTAAAGGAACCGGTCCGGGCGGGGGTGGGCGACGGGGAAGTCACAGACTGATCGTGTCACGACTGTCACACAAATCACGCCAGCCACACCCATTCAGTGGCAGAAGTGTGCCGGAAGGTCACCCTGCGAAGCGTGGGAAAGCCGACTTTCCAGCGTACGTGCCGGCCTCAGCCAACTCTTCTTCAATGCGCAGCAACTGGTTGTACTTCGCAACTCGCTCGGATCGAGCCGGCGCACCAGTCTTGATCTGACCACAGTTCACGGCCACCGCCAGGTCTGCGATCGTGGTGTCTTCGGTCTCACCCGAGCGATGGGACATCATCGACGTGAACCCAGCGCGAGTCGCCATCCCCACTGCATCGAGGGTTTCGGTCAGAGTACCGATTTGGTTGACCTTGACCAGAAGCGCATTCGCAGCGCCTTCATTGATCCCGCGCTGCAATCGCACCGGATTCGTCACGAAGAGGTCATCGCCGACAAGTTGCACCCGATCACCTAAAGCATCGGTGAGATGGATCCAACCGGCCCAGTCATCCTCGGCGAGGGGATCTTCAATCGAGACTAAAGCAAAATCAGCCATCAAAGACTCGTAGTAGCCGGTCATCCATTCAAATGAACGAGCAGCACCTTCGAAGTTGTAGGAGCCATCGGCGTAGAACTCAGTCGATGCAACATCGAGGGCGAGCCCAATGTCTTTGCCCACGGTGAGACCGGCAGCTTCAATTGCCGTGCCGATCAGTTCAAGGGCTGCTCGGTTGTTCGGCAGATCAGGCGCAAAGCCTCCCTCATCACCAAGGCCCGTCGCATAACCGGACTTCTTCAGCACACTCTTCAGCGCGTGGTACACCTCGGCACCTTGACGCAGGGCCTCGGAGAAAGTGGTGGCACCGATCGGGGCAATCATGAACTCTTGGATGTCGACGCCGGTATCAGCGTGCGCTCCGCCATTGAGGATGTTCATCATTGGAACAGGGAGAACGTGTGCGTTCGGTCCGCCTACGTATCGGAACATCGGCAGATTTGCCGAGATCGACGCGGCACGAGCCACGGCAAGCGAGACGCCCAAAATGGCATTCGCACCGAGGCGCTCCTTGTTCGGGGTGCCATCAAGATCGATCATGACCTGGTCAATGAGTCGCTGATCTGATGCGTCTATCCCTAAAACCGCGGGTGCAATTTCCTCTTCAACTGCAGTCACCGCGTCGCGAACGCCTTTGCCGAGGTATCGATCACCGCCATCTCGACGCTCCGCCGCCTCGAAGGCACCAGTCGAGGCACCAGATGGCACCGCGGCGCGGGCGATGGAGTCGTCGTCGAGCAATACTTCGACCTCAACCGTGGGGTTACCGCGGGAGTCGAGAATTTCACGGGCAATAAGAGCGTCAATGGCAGCCATGAGACAACTCTAATCGGTACAAGATTCCGAAACACCCTGCGCCGAAAGCAGCGTGTCAGGTGTCCGTTTCAATGAGATGCCGCACAGATACGGGCCCTCCCACCAGTCTTCGTATTTCTGCGGACGCATCCGCATCAGCAGCCATTTGCCTAATGTCGTGCTGTTCCATGTGCTCCATCCAGGAATCCACTTCAAAGATTTCAACATAGATTCCCTCGCGCTCAACATCTGCGCTCAATGACCACAGTCGCGCACCCGTGCGCCGCCGAGACTGTCGAATCATCTGCATTGCGTTCAAGAATTCCTCGAGAACTGATTCGTCCACCTGGTATTCAACGATGACCGTTGCTCGCTTATTGGGATTCTCAACGCTGTCCCAATGTTCAGGCATTGACCAGGTTGCGGCATGGGAGTCTTCTACTGCAGCCGGTAGCCGGATCAACATGATCGCTATCCACACGGGCACAATGGCAATGGCAGAAATCACAAAAGCTGTCGGGGCACCCAGTGCTTGACCAACCAAGCCCCAGATGAACGAGCCAATCGCGATGCCGCCCTGCGAGGCCATCAGGTAGTAAGCGATACCGCGGGCCCGCACCCATGCGGGAAGCTGCTGCTGCGCAGTTGAATACAGGACCGACGCCACAGCCGACCAGGTAAATCCCGCAATCGGAAGCACAATGAACAACATCGTGATGGTGGGCGCCAGCCCGATGGCCGCAAGGGATAGAGCAAACACGGGGGCGAAGACCATCGTGTATCTCGTGGGAGACATCCGAGCGCGAATCGGCGCAAACGCGATAGTTCCCACAACAGCGCCCACGCCCACCATTGCCAAAATCCAGCCGTATTCACCAGGCCCCACACCAAATTCGCGAAAGGCGATAACTGGCAACAGCGCAAAAAGCACGCTGCCTGAGATGAACCACCCAGCCGATATGGCAATGAGTCGGTAGTAGCTACGCGTGTGGCGTACGTGGCGAAATCCCGTGCGCAAAGCCGGCACAAATCTGTGGCGTACCGGCCGATGTGCGGTTGGTCCCGCAAAAATCACCGCCGCCGCGAACGAGGCAAACCCCAATGCGCTCACCGCGAATGCAAACGTTGGGCTAAATCCCACCAGCAGCACGCCGCCCAAGGCTGGCCCCACCACCCTGCCCATATTGACGTTGATGCTGGTCAACATTGCAGCAGAGGGAATGTACTTGCGGTCGATTACATCAGGTACCGAAGCAGTCCAAGTCGGTAGGTTCACCGCAACGGCCAGGCCCAGTAGGAACGTGAGACCGAGGACCAGCGGTGGACTCAGTACACCCACGGCGTTCGCGATGGCTAGGGAAAGTGCGATCAATGTTGCCGCCGAGTTGGCGACGATCAACATCGCCCTGCGCGGTAGTACGTCGGCAAGTACGCCAATTGGAATACCCACCAAGAGAAACGGCAACGTCATTGCTGACTGAACCAAGGCCACTTGGAACGTGGATCCATCTGACTCGACCACCACAAACTGGGCTGCCACAGTTTGCACCCAAATAGCGATCTGAATCGCAACTTGGCCAATCCACAGTATTCGGAATGACGATGAGGCCCGCAGTGGAGCAAGCAACCTCGACGGGTCAAGCCCGTCCTTGCCTGCCTTCATCCTGCCAACGCCCTTCACCTGCGCGACTTTCTCGTACACGCAGGAGAGTACGCCCTACCAAAAGTGCAGACGAGAAATGGGCACGTGTTGAACCGGGGATCCGGTGAGTAACTCACCGTTCCATCGCACCTCGGAACCATCAGGGTTAACAGCAACGGTGCCAAGGTTGCCATGCCGGATCATGTCCGAGCCCCGAACGCTTCGGGCATCACGCACAACTATTGCCTTGCGGGCTGATGGCATCGGTTGTTCCGCTGCTGCAACCTTGTTCGTGATGAGGAAGGAGAGTTCAGCAGGAGCCGCTCCAATAGCGCCAAATTGCTCGGCGACCTGCAGCGGCTCGGTATCAGGCAGACTCGAATTCGGATTACCCGATTCCCCCCAAGCAGGAAATCCTGATTTCAATACGAGCCAGGGCTTCGCCGCGAACGAGTTCGGTGACCACAGGACAATGTCAGCAAGCAGTCCAACTTCGAGTTTTCCAATCTCGTGCGATAGCCCGTGTGCCAGTGCCGGGTTAACAGTCACCTTGGCGAGGTAACGAAGAATCCGATCGTTGTCATCGGTTCCATCATCATGCGGGCGCAGGACACTCGCCATGGCGAAAGTGCGCCACCACGTCTCTCCGGCACGACCCATGCCTTGCGCATCAGAAGAGGTGATGGGAATGACACCCCGGTCATGCAGTTGGTTCTCAGCAGCCATGGTCACGCCTCGCACCCTCGCCCGAGCGATACGAATATCTGCATCCCGATCAGAGTTCATGCCGTGGCACAACAAAATCATGTCGAGGTGCTCTGCAACAGCATTGGATCCGTACGGCAGGGTCGGGTTGGTCGATGAAGCAATCACGTTGTCGTGACCTGCCAGCGTCAGAACGTCCGGAGCATGCCCTCCCCCGCACCCTTCAACGTGGTAGGCGTGGATCGCGCGTCCGGCAATTACCGAGAGGGTGTCTGCGACAGACAAGGTTTCATTGAGGCCATCCGTGTGCAGTGCCACCTGCACGTCAATCTCATCAGCCGTTCGAAGAGCCGTGTCGATGGTGCTCAAGGTTGCGCCAGTGTCTTCGTGAACTTTGAAGGCGCAAATATGACCCTCGATCGCCTCTCGAAGAATCGAACCGGTTGAAGTGGAGGCCCGGCCGAGCAGGCCAATATTGATCGGGAAGGCATCCATCGCCTTGTGCGCGGTTTCTAGGAACCATCGAGATCCCAGTCCAACCCCCCACACCGGGCCCGCTTCTTGGCTCAGCACCGTAGTGATGCCCGAGGAAATCAGGGAGTCAAAGACGCGTGGCGTGATGCTGTGCACATGGGTGTCGATTCCACCCGCAGTTGCGATCATTCCATCGGCAGAAATCACTACGGTTCCCGATCCAACAACAACATCAACATCTGCCGTGGTGTTTGGGTTGCCAGCCTTTCCGATGCCGCTGATCCGGCCGTTTCGAATCCCGATGGATGCAACCTTGATGCCAGCGACCGCGTCAACGACAATCACGTTTGTCAACACAACGTCACATGACTCTCGGGTGGTGACTGGAGCCAGCCCTATTCCGTCTCGGCCGGTCTTTGCGAATCCCACATGCAACTCATCCCCAGCATCAGGCACTCGTTCTGGAATACGAAGACGCAAACCGGTGTCACCAAGCACAATCACATCGCCCGCAGCAGGGCCATACCCACTCATCGGCTCTCCATCAATCGGGCAACCGCGCTTTCTGCAGCTGAGTCGGCATTGATATCCGTTCCATCAATGATGTCGAGGTAACCGCATGCGCGTAACGTCTCAATGGCTCG
>CAIXFB010000167.1 GCA_903918595.1 uncultured Actinomycetes bacterium | reverse complement strand
TCCAGAAAAGCGAGCGCGGGCGGCATCTGGGTTATCCGCAGGGTGGGCGGCCAACACCCTGGCCATCCGCTCGTCGAGGGCAGCGAGTCCACAGGCACCAACGGCTCGCAGCAGATCGTCCTTGTCCGCGAAGTGGTTGTAAGCGGCGCTGGGCGAAACCTCTAGTACTTGGGCGATTGATCGCAAGGAGACGTGATCGGCCCCCTGGGTCCGGACGCTAGCCAGCGCCTGATCGACCATCGCCTCGGCGAGGGCCCCATGGTGATACGTACGACTCATCATGCTCCCAATGTTGACATTGATCATATTCTATGCCAAGGTCTGAATGTGAACAGTGTTCAGACTAACACCGACAACGACCGAATCCCCTTATTTCAACGTTTAGGGGCGTGGGTCGCCCGCCACCGATGGCCAGTGTTGATCAGTTACTTGGTGCTGCTGGTGGTCGTCGGTATCTTGGGTATTCGCGTGTTTGCCGCCATGGAGTCCGAAGGGTTCAACGATCCTGCCAGTGATTCATCGCGGGCAGCTGCAATCTTGGCCGACGAATTTGGCACCGAAGATCCGCTCATTATCTTGGCAATCGAAACCCCAACGAGCCCAGATCAGAGCTCCGCTGAAGCAACGGCACTCCTTGATGAAATCGCCGCTGTCGAAGGTGTCGATGAAGTTGTTTCATATTGGTCGACCGGTGGTGCTGAAGCATTTCTGGGAGCCAACGGAAAAACCGCACAGGCTCTCATCTTCGCCAAAGGTGTCGATGCCGAAACTGCGACAACAGAAATCGTGGACACCTTCACCGGCGAGCAAGGAGAGTTAGTTGTCTATGCGTTCGGTGGCGAGGTTATTGGAAACGCCTTCACCCAACAGATTTCACGAGACTTAGCTGTTGCCGAGTCCATTGCCATTCCGATCACCGCATTGCTGTTGATTTTCGTTTTCGGATCGGTCGTCGCGGCCGGACTCCCGTTCCTCGTTGCTGGAGGAACAATCCTGGGCAGCTTTCTTGTGCTGTTCATCATTTCGCGCTTTACCGAGGTCTCTATCTTTTCACTAAATCTCGTCACCGGACTTGGTCTCGCTCTCGGAATTGACTATGCATTGCTCATCATTAATCGATTTAGAGAGGAATTGCGCGCTCGCGAATCCGTTCCCGAGGCTGTCGCAATAACCGTCAGTACCGCAGGGCGAACCGTCTTCGTCTCTGGGGCTGCTGTTGCTGTCGCACTCGCATCCCTTCTGATTTTCCCGCAATACTTCCTGAAGTCCTTTGCATACGCCGGAATCGCTGTAAGTGTGCTTGCCGTAATTGGCGCGCTCACTGCGATTCCCGCACTGCTAGCGATCCTGGGCAAGAACGTGAATCGATTAAAGGTTCGACGCGGTGATCTGACACCGAAAGATGATGGTGCCTGGGCGCGTATTGCGCGATTCGTCATGCGTTACCCCTGGCCGGTGCTCTTGGGCACGATTGCCCTTTTACTCGTAATGGCTGCACCCGCGCTGGGCGCAGTCCTTGGCCAGGTCGACGAACGAGCACTCCCCGCGGACAATCCAGCAGCACAAGCAGGGCAAGTGTTACGCGAGGAGTTCCCCGGCAATGATGCGTCTCCGTACGACATCGTGCTGCGCCAACCGGG
>CAIXFB010000166.1 GCA_903918595.1 uncultured Actinomycetes bacterium | reverse complement strand
GTCGAAAAACGAGGATTCGATCGCACACGTCGACTAAGTCCGATGGTTCGATACTCACCAGAAGTACTCCGATGCCCTCAGCAGCGTTATCGCGAATGGCCTGCAGCAAGTCCCGACGAGCACCGACATCGACCGCCTGCGTAGGCTCATGAAGAACAAAAAGACGAGGGCCAACAGATAACCACTTGGCCATCAAAACCTTCTGCTGGTTACCTCCGCTTAACTCCTTCACCAGAGTGCTAGCAGATCGCGCCCGAATACCGAGATTTTCAATCGCGTCGTTCGCCTGCTGCCGTTGCCAGCCTCGAGAGACCCGCCAAGGCTTGCCACGCCGAGACAAACTTGGAAGTGCGATGTTGTCTTGAATGCTCATGTCGTAGGCCAGGCCGTCGCGATCTCTGCGTTCTGGAACGAGAGCAACACCAGACTTGAGACAGTCCGCTACCGAAGCGCTGGACAGATCCATGGACCCGCGCGCTGTTGTCAACGTGCCACTTTCTGGGCGCAGCGCACCGGTCACCAGGTAGGGAATCGCTTCGAAGCCACTGCCTGGAAGGCCAGTGAGACCGACAACTTCCCCTTCGCCAACAGTGATGGAAAAATCCTCCACCAAACCCCAGGTCAAATCATGAATGGTTGCAGCTGGTGTTGGAGAGATGGATTGTGTTGAGCGCGAGACGCGATCTACTGATTTCCCCAGCATGATGCGGGCAATTTCCTGCTCGCTCAACTCCGAGGTCACCAGGCCCGCTCCAACAACTCGGCCGTCGCGCAGGATCGTCACACGATCCGAGAGTCCCAGCACCTCATCGAGGTTATGACTCACCATGAGTACGGATGTCCCCTCATCCACCACTCTGCGCAACAGGGTGTGAAAACGTGCCAGTTCATCGCGAGGGAGGGCACGGGTGGCCTCATCAAGAATCACTAAGCCGGTGCCGGCCGCCTGGTCGCGCAATGCCCGGGCGATTCCAATTTCAGCGCGTTGCGCCGGAGTGAGGAGAGCGACCGGCATTGCCGGGTCCACCTGAACATCGAGTCGGTCGAGCACGTTCTTAGCCACCTGGCGCTGCGCTTGCCAGTTGATTTTGCGCAGAAAACGAGAATGAATGAATCCACCCACACCGATGTTTTCGGCGACCGAAAGGTGATCCAAAAGCCCAAGGTCCTGATGAACGACGGAAATTCCTGCATCGCTAGCTTCCTGCCAGCGGATGGGCAGGGACAACTCATTGCCATCGAGAAAAACCGAACCGCCCGGATCGGGCGCGTGAAACCCGGTCAAAATTTTGACCATCGTTGATTTACCTGAACCGTTTTGGCCCACGAGCGCATGGATTTCACCCACGTTGACAACCAGATCCGCAGAGTCGAGGACCTTGGTCGCGCCGAAGGTCTTACTGAGGCTGTTGGCTTCCAGACGGGGTGCAGACATGACTCTCTCCTCTCGCCTGGGTTTTTGGTGACCCTCCGCGACGCTAGCCGCAGGTGCAGAACCCACCAATAGTCGTGTTCCAACTATCGGCACACACTGCCGTGTCGACTCCGAACGTGAAAATGGGGGTGGATGGCGTTAGCCATCCACCCCCATTGACCCTGTGCTACTTAAGACCCCACGCGGTGAGGTACTGATCCTGGAACGAAAGGTTTCCGCCGTACCAATCGAGCGTCAGGTAGTCCTCAGGTGTGAGCGACAGGTCGCCCACGTTGGCCGCCGTGAAGATGCGACCTTCAAAGCCTGACACTGGAGCAACAACGTCGCCAGCAAGCAACTGCATGAGGGCGTTGATGTACTGCCATCCCACGTAAACAACCGGGATGCCAGAGTCCGTGACCTGCTTGCCATCCTTCACACGCTGAAGACCATCAAGGTCAGCATTGGCGCTGAAGAGTTGAACACGGTCTGCCGCGCCTGCACTCTGAAGACCAGCAGCTGCAGGTGCGAGGTAACCATCAACGTTGGTGAGCAATGCATTGATGTCCGGGTTTGAAACCAGTGCTGCACTGATCGCGCTTGGCATCTTGTCGATGGTTGGAGTGGAGAAATCAACTGGCACTGCAGTACAGGTGGGGCATGCCTGGGTGAAGGAGGCGATCGCCGCATCCGCTGCTGCTGCGGTGTTCTCTGAGTCGGTGAGGCGCAAGAAGATTGCATTCGTGCCCTCGCCAACAGTCGCTACTGCGGACAGAGCCACCGACTGGTACATCTGCGCAGTCTGCGCACTGAGATCGAAGAAAGCCAACGTTGCGTCTGACTCGCGGCCACCTGTGGGGGTTACGCCACCAACGAGTACTGGGATGCCAGCTGCTGCTGCTGCATCAAACGCGGTCGGAACCATCGCGTAGTCAATGAACATTGTGACGATCGCGCCGGCACCTTGATCCGTGGCCAACTTGAGGCAGTTAGCAACCTCGGTCGGGTTGAACTTGCCGTCACACACCTGTGAGGTTGCTCCAGCTGCGGCTACGGCCTGCTCAATACCGGCCTTCACACCCTCAATCACCGGGACACCTCCACCAATCGGAATGATGAAGACGGTCTTGCCAGCAATATCTGGGGTTGCCGAAAGTGCCGGTACTTCCACCCACGAGCTGATCGGCTGCTGCATCGCTTCGAGATACGCCTGAGCATCGGCGACGCTGGCAACTGAATCAATGGTCGGGACGGCGGCGCTCTCCGCGGGTGCTTCTTCAGTTGCGCTTTCTTCAACAACCACTTCGGTTTCCGTGGCTTCTGCCACAGGAGTCTCAGCCGTATCGGAGGAGTCTCCACCACAGGCTGCTAGGGCGAGGCTGGCGGCAGCGAGGCCGGCCACAATCGCCGTGGACCGGCGAACGGTCTTTGAATGATTCATGCATGTTCCTTTGCCTTGTGCCAGGTTTGCTGACAACCCGAGCGGACGAGGGTTCCTCGGTTGAGGTGTAACGGAAACTACAGAGAAAGATTCGCCCAGCACTACCACCATGTTCCATCTACTGGCACGACCGTGTAACGATCAGGAACCTGAATCTGCACCCCAGGCCGTGAGGAATCGATCCTCTACCGCGCCATATTCAGGCAGCCTGAACATCGATTGCCGATCTTGCCAGGAGAGAAGTCGGCTGCCGTAAGACTCGGTTTCGCCAGCTTCTGACAGGTGCTCCAAGGCTTGCTGACCAGCGAAAAGCATCGCTCGCATGAGGAAATTGGCAAAAAGCATCACCGTGAAGCCCAACTCACGCAGTTCAGCAACCGACTTTGCTGGCGTTTTGCCTCCTTCAACAACATTGGCAACGAGAGGAACTCCCCCAAACTCGCGCCCGATGATCGCCATTTCCTCATCCGACTGCGGCGCTTCGATGAAGAGGGCATCGGCACCAGCCTCAATAAATGCATGTCCTCGGCGAAGCGCCTCGTCTAAACCGTAAACGCCTCGAGCATCCGTTCGAGCAATGATCAGCAGGTTGGGATCAATGCGGGCTGCCACAGCGGCGGCGATTTTCGCTTGCATTTCCGGTGTCTCCACGAGGCGATGTCCATCAAAGTGGCCACAACGCTTGGGCATGACCTGATCTTCAAGCTGCACCCCCGAAGCTCCGGCACGCTCAAGCAATTGAATCGTGCGGATCACTGAAGGAACCCCTCCATAGCCGGTATCTGCATCAACGATGAGTGGAAGATTCGTCGCCTGTTCGATTCTGGTGACCTGCTGAAGTACTTCTGTTTGCGAGATCAAACCGATGTCTGGGACCCCAAATTGGGCGTTTGAGACTCCGGCTCCCGTCACATATGCAGCCGCGAATCCGGCACGCTCAATGAGCATTGCTCCGGCCGAGTCGCTCGTTCCAGGGAGAACAAGTGGGTTTCCGGAGGCGAGGTGGGAACGCAATTCCACTCGGCGTTCACTTGGATCGCTCATGCGCGGGATAGGTGCGAGGCTCATGTGCGGAGTCAAGCACGCGATGGGGGATAGGTGCTGTTCATGCGGTCTATCTAACGGAACAGTCCAGTAGACATCAACCCTTCACGCTCCTAACCTCGGTGACACCTAAGAACGCTTGGATCTTGGAACGATCACTACAGAAAGTACCCGTCATGTCAGCTTCGGTTACGCAGCAGTTGAATGACTTTGGCTCGCCCGACGTGCTGATTTTGGGAGCCGGACTCGCCGGACTGGCCGCGGCCGTTTCCGCAGCACAATTAGGTGCTCGCGTGTTGATCTTGGAAAAGCGAGACATCATCGGAGGCAGCACCGCCATGAGCAGCGGCCTGACTGCCTACTCCGGAACTGAAGAGCAACTCGCAATGGGAATCCACGACAACCTTGACTCCCTCAAAGAGGACATCCTGGCAACCGGCCAGCACAAGAACGACCCAGCGCTTGTCGATGTGTACTGCCGTGAACAACTTGACACGTACAACTGGCTCAGAAGCCTCGGCGTTCAGTTCGGCCATGTGCATGCCGCCTCCGGTCAAAGCGTTCCCCGATCACACTCCACCGACCCCAGCCGCATGGTTGAAACGCTGCTCGCCCGCGCCCTCGAACTCGGCGCCGTACTTCTCCTTGACGTGCGTGCACTCGAACTCATGGTGCGAGACGGCGATGTGGTCGGAGCCACCGTCGAAATTCACGGCGCCATGCATGAAATCGAAGCCGGTTCAGTGGTGCTGGCAACCGGGGGCTTCTCCCAGAATGTTGAACTGCTCGAGCGATTTGCCCCACACATGGTGCATGCAGTTCGTGGCGGGGCGCCTGGCTCCGAGGGCGATGGACTGCTCATGGGTTGGCGCATCGGTGCAGACTTCAAGGACATGCCTTACGTCAAGGGAACCTATGGGATCTACCCCCACCCGGATCCCCGTGAGTCGGGAACCGGAATCTTGGCCGTGTACAAGGGCGCAATCGCAATCAATTCACATGGAGATCGCTACACCAACGAGGAAAAGCCCTACAAAGAGCTCGGTGATGACTGCCTGCACCAACCCGGCCACATGACCTGGCAGGTCTTCGACGAGACGGTCATGGAAAAAGACGATCCCAGCGTCGAGATCTACTGGTTCTCCGGCAGAGCGGCGACCGGGCTGCTCGAAGTTGCCCAGACACTCGATGAGCTCGCCGAAAAAATCAACGTGCCCGCGGATCGACTCAAAGCATCCATCGAGAAGTACAACGCGGCCTGCCGTGGTGAAGCACCCGACGAGTTCGGTCGCACACGCTTGTCCGGAAATGTCGGAACTCCAACCCCCATCGACACACCGCCCTACTACGCGCATCTGTCCACAGCTTCTGTGTTGGCGACCTACTGCGGTCTCACCATCGATACCGAAGCACATGTTCAAAACGTGTACGGCGAAGAAATCCCCGGACTCTTTGCTGCAGGTGAGGTCACGGGCGGTTTCCATGGCGCCGGCTATGTGACGGGAACCTCGGTCGGTAAGTCCGGGCTCTTCGGCCGAATCGCTGGAGTCTCAGCCACCCGACATGCACTGGACCGGCAAGCGAATGCCCATGTCTGATCTGTTTCGCCTCGACGGCAAGGTGGCGCTGGTCATTGGAGCCGCCACAGGTGGACTTGGCGCCAATGCCGCGCAAACGCTATCTGGTGCAGGGGCAACCGTTGCGTTGGCTGATCTACCGAATCGTCGTTCAGACGTCGAACACACAGCCCTCAATTGCGACGATGCCACAACGCATGAAGTCGACATCACCGATGAAGGTTCCGTCACGCACCTTGTTGAAGAGGTCGTCGAGAAGCACGGTCGGATCGACATCATGGTGTGCGCTGCCGGCGTGATGTTGCGCAAAGAGCTTGAAGAGACCCAGCTCCAGGAATGGCAGCACGTC
>CAIXFB010000165.1 GCA_903918595.1 uncultured Actinomycetes bacterium | reverse complement strand
TCTTCACTCTCGCGTCCGGATCGGGCCAGCTCCTCAACAGTGCGTGCGAGTCCTGAACCACTGACCGATCCAACCTGCCAGCAGGCGGCAAGGGCCGTGATCGCCGGATGTGTTTTCGCGTCAATCCGCAATGCCTGGGTGATGTCTGCTCCGAATCGAGCAGCAGCGATCGCAGTGGGCCAAACGCAGGGATCACCACCTGCATGTTGCAGAGCAACTTCAAAGGGATGCCCCGCCCGGAGTTCGGAGGCCAATGCAGTGAAGGCAGCAATCACTCGAAGGCGGTGCTGTTGATCGCGACCAACTCGACCGGAGATGCGTGTTCGTGCTGCGGAGAGCCAGACGATGATTCGACGCACGGGATCACGGTTCACCGGGAGCGTACGTGCTGATAACCGGAGAACTGCCGGAGATGGAGTAATCAGCCACACGGCAAAGCCTGCGCACAGTGTGGCAATGACAATCCCCATGCCATCACCTACGCCGTCGGGCTCCGCCGTGCATCGATGAGGTCACTCAAAGCGCGCGCCGAACCCTTCTCGGTCCACACTCCACCTTCAAGGGACCATGCCGGGAGGGTCATGAACTCTCCCCCAGCAGCGCGTTGACAAATGTGCACGCTCTGCACTTGTCGGGTATTCCCGGCCCCTCTTCCAAGATGCACGATGGCATCGAGACCGGCGCCTGCGAGGGCGTGAAGCGCCTGGCGATCGAGCCCCGCCATCAAGCCCAGGGCCTCGAGGCGGGCCGGAACGTCAGCAGCGGAGTTTGCATGCACCGTTCCGCATCCTCCTTCGTGGCCAGTGTTGAGGGCCGTGAGTAACTCGACGACTTCCACGCCGCGTACTTCTCCCACCACAACGCGATCCGGTCGCATGCGCAGTGACTGCCGAACAAGATCACGCAACGCAATGGCTCCCATCCCTTCCGCGTTTGCCGGACGGGATTGCAGACGCACTACATGCGGATGGGCAGGATCAAGTTCGCTTGAGTCTTCAATGATCACGATGCGGTGACGCGGAGTGACCAGGCCGAGCAATGCATTCAGAAGTGTTGTTTTGCCGGAACCGGTGCTGCCACTGATGAGGAAGGCGAGTTGCGCATCGATCATCTCTCGAAGTAGGTCAGCTGCGCCTTGAGACAGGGTTCCGGCGTTGATCAGCTCGTCCACCGTGAATGGGCGGGTTCGCGAGGTGCGTAGGGAGATTGTCGTCCCGCCCACGGCTATTGGTGGGATGATGCAGTGCAGCCGCGAACCATCGGGTAGCCGCGCATCCACAAACGGTGCTGCCTCATCTATCCGGCGCCCCACCGATGCCGCAAGACGTTGCGCCAACCTGCGTACTTCTTGTTCGGATGAGAATCGAAGTTCGGTACGTTCCAAGCCAGCACCACGATCGCACCACACTTCGGTGGCGCCATTGATCAATACGTCAGTGACGACTGGATCATTGAGTAAGACCTGGACGGGACCGGCACCGTGCATGTGATCGTTGAGCGAATGCACTGCATCACGAAGTGCATCATCCCCGAGCACGACGCCTTCCGCTCGTAGAGCACTGGCCACATTGGTGACTGTTGCCTCCTGCGACGCAGCGACGAGACGAGTCCTTACTCGTTCTCGAAGATCCACTCTCATGCGGCGGCAGCATCCTTTGCGTTGATCAACTCAATGATGTGTGCAAGGGCATCGCGGTAGATGTTCGGAATCCCAATTCCATCCCCATCATCAGCGCGCACAGCCATACCCGGCAGGAATGGAAGTACTGCAACCTCAGTCACTCCAAGGGCCCGCGCAATGCTGTCGGCATCTATTCCGTGAGCATCTCTGGCAATGAGCACCTTCGTTTCCGCAGACCCCTTTTGAAGTTGGCGTAAACGAGCCGCTGCGGCGGCCGTTGCGCGAACATGGTTTCGAACTATCACGAGGTTGAGGTGGGAACGGGCGATGAAAACATCGCTGAAAGTGTCCCGTCCGCAGTCGATGATCACCAGATCAAAAACCCGGGTGGCCGTGTCAAGAACACTTGTCGAGATAGCGGAATCGGGGATCGCGAATTCATCTCTGCCAAATGAGAGCAGCGATGCACCACCAACGTTGACCAACCCTGCCTCAAAAGCTGGAGCTGCAACCCGTCCGTGTGCATCAAGGAGCGCACCCCATCGAATGCCTTCGCCGTCCTCGATCCCGGCAAGCAGATCCAAGCCACCCCCAAACGGATCAGCGTCAATGAGCAGTGTTTTGATTCCTGCTTTCACAGCCAACTGGGCCAATGCGAGCGATACCGTCGAGGCTCCCGCGCCTCCGCTACCCGCACTGAGTGTGGCTATCCGCCCAAATCTTGCGGGCCCTTCCAGGCTCACCGAAAGCATTTCGGCGACATTTGCAGAGTTAGTGGGCACCAGCATCACGTTCTCCGCCCCGAGATGCACTGCAGCGCGCCACATGTGACGTTCGGAGGTGTCGGTGTTGTTGTCGGTAGCGACCACGGCTACCGCAACCCGCCTGGGCAATGAGGTTGCCTCGCACTCTGCCAATACATCTGGGCCGACCAGGATTGCCGGCGCGCTGAGCCACAACGGGCGGGCGAGCGCAAGGCTGCCTTCCACCCGCATCTCGATCGCCCGCGATGTGGCGATCGCAATCACCTCGTCAATGAGGTCCTGATCAGCGGTGATCAGTAGGGGTCGTTCGGTACTTGGCATGGCGACTCCTTGCTCGGGTGCGCACCGTGTAGCGCTGCATAGATCAGCATCTCTGCACACTCACTTGTTGAGGAAGTTCGAAATGTTCACCTGTGGACGACCCTTAAACGCGGATCCGAGGAGTACCGTGGGAGTGTGAAGCAGGCCGCATTCTTCGATCTAGACAAAACGATCCTCGCGAAGTCGAGTTCGTTCGTCTTCGCGCGCCCGTTCTACAAGGAAGGCCTCCTTGGCCGATCCGATGTGATTCGTAGCGCCTACGCCCAATTTGTTTTTCTCTCTGCGGGTGCAGATCACGACCAGATGGAAACGATGCGGGAGTACATGTCGGCTCTGGTCGCAGGGTGGGATGCAGACAAGGTGCAGCAAATAGTCGAAGAAACCCTCGATGAGATCGTCGATCCGATCATTTATGAAGAAGCTCTTGAACTCATCGCCATGCACAAGGCAGCCGGCCGCGATGTCGTCATCATTTCTTCATCGGGCACCGATGTGGTCGAACCCATCGGGCAGAGACTAGGTGCCGATCTTGCGATCGGAACGCAGATGGTGATCGAGGATGGTCGATACACCGGTGAGATTCTGTTCTACGCCTATGGGCCAAACAAAGCAGAGGCGATGCGGGATTTGGCCGCTGAACGAGGCTACGACCTGTCAAAGTGCTATGCGTATTCCGATTCCTACACCGATCTGCCGATGCTTGAGGCAGTGGGGATTCCCTGCGCAGTGAATCCCGATGCGGAATTGCGCAG
>CAIXFB010000164.1 GCA_903918595.1 uncultured Actinomycetes bacterium | reverse complement strand
GGAACGAAGAGATGTACGGGACGTGAACCCCGCGAACGGCAAGTGAGAAAAAGGACTTTGCAGGTCAGGCGGGCCGGAACGAGTCGTGCACCACAGGCTGACTGTGTTTGATCATGATGTGGTGCGTAGCGGTGTATTCCAACAGTGATTCATGGCTCATGTCTTTACCGAACCCGCTGCCTTTGACCCCACCGTGCGGAGCTTCGGATGCGATGGGCAGGTGATCATTAATCCACGTGACGCCTGCCTCGATGCGCTGGCTGACCCTCAGGGCGCGGGCAACGTCGTTGGTCCATACCGAACTGGCCAGGCCATATCTCGAATCATTGGCGAGAGCGATGCCGTGCTCCTCATCGGTGAAGGGCACAACAACCAGAACCGGGCCAAAGATTTCTCCTTGCACCACCTCACTGTCTTGTGCTGCACCGGCGATGAGCGTGGGCGGGTAGTAGAAGCCGGGGGAGTCGATAGGCGCACCACCGGTGACGATGTTGGCTCCTGCCGTGCGGGCGCGTTGCACGAACCCGTCGACCTTGTCACGATGCGCCCGGGAGATCAGCGGTCCGATGTCGGTGGTGTCATCCCACGGGTCACCCACGCGCACCTGTTGCATCGTCGCAGCGATCTGATCAACGGCATCGGCGTAGCGCTCCTGTTGCACATAGATGCGAGTGGCTGCGGTGCAGTCCTGGCCGGAGTTGTAGGTGGCACCCAAGGTCAGGGCGCGTGCCATTTGTTCAAGGTCAGCATCTGCAAAAACCACGGCGGGTGCTTTGCCACCGAGTTCAAGGTGAAGACGCTTCACGAAGGGGGCTGCGGCAGCCATGACTGCTTCGCCAGCTTGTGTTGATCCGGTGAGCGAGATCATCCGGGTGCGCGGATCGGTCACGAGGGCAGCACCCACCTCGTTGCCGCCGCTGAGCACGTTGAGTAATCCGTCAGGCAAACCCACACCCTGCGCGAGTTCGGCCAGGCGAATCGAACTGCGCGGCGTTCCGGGGGCAGGTTTGAGGACCACTGCGTTGCCGGTGGCAAGGGCAGGACCGATTTTCCAGATGGCCATGATGAACGGAAAGTTCCATGGCGCAATGGAGCCGATAACGCCGATTGGTTGGCGCATCAGCAGGCTGGTGAAACCGGTGGAAAGTTCGGCAGCGGCTGATCCCTCGAGGGATCTGGCGGCGCCGGCAAAGAAGCGCAGGTTATCTGCAGCGAAAGGCAATTCACCGTCTTCAAATACGGCGCGTGGCTTGCCTGTCTCATCGACCTCGAGTTTGGTCAGGGTTTGTGCGTCAGCCTCGATTGCATCGGCTAAGGCGAGCAGAACTTTTGCCCGCTCGCCGGGAGTCCTCTTGGCCCAGTCACGTTGCGCGATCTCGGCAGCAGCGGTTGCTTCAGCTACGTCGCTCAGGTTTGCGGATTTGAGGGAATCAAAAACCTCACCGGTGGCCGGGTTAGTGAGCTCAATAACCGGACCGTTGCCATCGCGGGATTGACCGTTGATAAAGACGCCATGGGACTCGCTGATTGTCACTGTTGGAGTTCCTAACTGTTAAAGCCAAGACCAAACCGGTCAAGGGTGGAAAGCCAAAGACCACGTTTACCGGTGCGGTCCTCACGAGCGAGTTGATTGCGGGTGAACTGCACGAGCGGGTAGCGCAACGGCTCAGGGGGGAACGGGAACGGCTTCCGTTTGACGATGGTGAGGTTGGTGATTTCCGTTGACCGCTTGGCGAGCAAATCCAGCATGGCAAGAGCACCAAAACGTGAAGACGCTGTGCCAAGACCGGTATAGCCAACGGCGTAGGCGACCTGGCCCTTCATCGCGGTGCCGATTGCGGGAGTGAAGCGACTCGTGGAATCGATGATGCCCGCCCACTTGTGGGTGAACCGCATACCTTCTAACTGCGGGAAGGTTGAGAAGAACTGCGTGGCGAGCAGGCGATGACTGGAATCGCGACGCTCGAGTTCTTTCTCAGTGCGGTTACCGCGGTAGTAGATCGCGTCGTAGCCGCCCCACAGGATTCGATCATCGGGTGTGCGCCGGTAGTAGTGAAACTGGTTACCCACATCAGTCAGGCCCTGATTCTCCACCCAGCCGATATCGCTCAACTGGCCACTTGTGAGTGGTTCTGTCACCAGCACGTGATCGAAGATCGGCAGCATTCGGTACTTCAAGCGCTTGAGAAGTGGGGTGAAGCCGTTCGTGGCGATCACTGCGTGTTGAGCGTGCACTGACGCAACCGGTGTTGAAACAGCGATCCCGCCGCCACTGCGCAGGGCGATATTGGTCGCCGGAGTGTTCTCAAATATGCGCACACCACGGGCCTCTGCTGCGCGCTTAAGACCCCAACTCAATTTGGCGGGGTCCATCAGACCGCTGCCCGTGCGCACGCGCAAGCCAGCAAGGTAGGTGGGTGAATGCACATCGGCGCGCATCTGCTCTTGGTTCAGCAGTTCGGTGTCATCGCCCCACTTCTGGTGCAGGGCGTGCATGCCGGCGAGCGATCGGGCCGAATGCTCGTTGAGCGCGATCGCCGTTTTGCCCACGATGCTCAGGTTCGCATCGATACCTTCGGCGGTGGTGAAATCGACGATTGCTTGCAGGTTCTCCCGACCGATGCGGACCAGTGCGTTCATGTCACTCGGCCAGATCGCCTCACCGTGCGCGAGCCCGTGGGTGAGCGAACCCGAAATGAAACCACCGTTTCTTCCTGATCCACCGAAGGCGATCGTCTCGCCCTCGAGCAACACAACATCTCGCCCGGGGTTTTGTTCCTTCGCCAAGATCGCCGTCCACAGCCCGGTGAACCCTCCACCGATGATGACCAGATCGCACTCCGTACTGGCGACGAGCGGCGGGCAGATTGCGGGAGCACCTGGCTGATCCGTCCAGAACGGCGCGTGGATTGTGTCGGCCAGGGCGTCTTTGATCAATGTGCTCATGGTTGATCCTCGAGCAAAATCGCATCATCGGCATTCCAGGAGATACCCACGCGTTCTCCCACCGCAAACTTCGGTGCACCGGGATGGCTGGCCACGATGAGTGTTTCCATCTCGGCGACACGCACCGACGTGGTGGATGAGCCACCAAAGAAATGCGTCTCGACGACCTCACCTTGAAGTTGGGCCCCTGCTAAATCAGCGCTGATGTGCACCGACTCTGGACGTAACAACAGCACGGCATTCGCCACTATGCCGCGCAGGAGTGAACCGGTACCGATGAAGTCAGCAACGAACACATTGGCCGGTTGAGAGTACAAGGTGACCGGATCTGCGATCTGCTGAACGCGACCCTCGTGCATCACCGCGATTCGATCGGCCATGCTCATCGCTTCTTCTTGATCGTGGGTAACCACCACAAAGGTAATGCCGACCTCGTGCTGCAGGCGCTTGAGTTCTATTTGCATTTCAGCGCGCACTTTGCGATCCAGAGCAGAGAGTGGCTCGTCAAGCAACAGCAACCGTGGCCGCTTGACGATCGCTCTGGCTAGGGCAACTCGTTGGCGCTGGCCACCGGAGAGCTGTGCCGGGCGGACATCAGCTTTGTCGGTAAGTCCCGTGGTGATGAGGACTTCATTGACGCGCTCGGCGATTTCGTCTTTGCCCAGCCCTTCACGTTCGAGACCGTAGGCAATGTTCTTGCGCACGTTCATGTGCGGGAAAAGTGCGTAGGACTGGAACATCAAGTTCACCGGGCGCTTGTTCGGTGGCAGGCTGAGCAGATCAATCTGTTCACCCTCTCCTGCCCCTGAACCCGCACCAAGGATGGTGATCGCCCCGGCAT
This sequence comes from uncultured Actinomycetes bacterium, assembly GCA_903918595.1. GTDB lineage: Bacteria > Actinomycetota > Actinomycetes > S36-B12 > S36-B12 > CAIXFB01. The sequence continues at coordinate 5,165 of CAIXFB010000164.1, read as the reverse complement.
CGGGATCCTCGAAACCAGCGATGGAACGCAACAGTGTCGTTTTCCCGCAGCCCGACGGGCCAAGGAGAGCGAAGAACTCGTTTTGCTGGATCTCAATGTTTACGTCGTCGAGAGCAACGACGTCGCCATAAGCCTTACTGACGGATGAGACGCGAAGAAGAGGGGCGTTCGTACTGTCTAGTGTCATACGGCATCCGTGAGTCGGGTGATCCGTTGAGCGGAGATCACGATGGTGAAACTGACCAGCAGAAGCAGGGCAGCAAGGGCATTGATCTCAGGAGTAACGCCGAAACGCACCATTGAGTAGATCACGATCGGCAGGGTTGGTGTTGTGGGGCCATTGGTGAAGTAGGCGATGACGAACTCATCAAGGCTCAAGGTGAAGACGAGCAAGGCGCCCGCGATGATGGCCGGAGCAAGGCTGGGCAACGTGATTTTGCGGAACGTGGTCACAACTCCCGCGCCTAGGTCGCGGCTCGCCTCTTCCAGACTCGAGTCGGTTTGGCCGATCCGCGCAATCACTACTGCGGCCACGAACGCCATGCCGAACACCACGTGCGCTAGTAGCACCGAGAACAAACTCAACGTAACGCCCACCAGGGCAAAAAACGCGAGCAAGCCGATCGCGAGCACAAGGTCAGGGATGATCGCGGGAGCGAGGCTGTAGGCCTCAACAATCGCTGACCTGAAGTAGCGCGAAACCCCGATGGCAAGCAGCGTGCCAAGAATCGTTGCAAGAATCGTTGCGCCAACCGCAACAATCATCGTATTGATGAATCCCTGACGGATCAGTTCGTTATTGAACAAAGCGGTGTACCACTGGGTACTAAAACCGGTCCATACGAATGGGCTTTTGCTTGCGTTGAAACTCATCACCACGAGAACCGCGATCGGAATGTAGAGAAACGCGTAGGTGAAAATGAATGGCACGCGCAGCCAGCCGAGATTACGCATGGGTCACCTGCTTGGCTGCATATCGCTTGCCGGTCCCGTTGATGCGCCTGGAAATTGCAGCTTGAATCGCGAACAAGATGACGAGAAGTGAAATTACGAACAGCGCGAGAACTGCACCGAATGGCCAGTCACGAGCCTCGAGGAACTGATCGCGAATCAGGTTGCCCACCATCACCGTTTTGCCACCGCCCAGGAGTTCGGGAACAACGAAGTTTCCGAGGCTGGGTACGAAGACAAAAATCGCACCGATCATCACCCCAGGCAGGGTGAGCGGCAGAGTCACATCGAAGAACGCACGCACTCGGCTAGCGCCTAGATTGCTCGCCGCTTCAATGAGCTGACGATCAAGGCGTTCGATCGAGGCATACACGGGCAAAATCACCAGCGGGAGGTATGCGTAGACAAGCCCGACGATTACCGCGCCAGGCGTGTAGAGCAAACCGATGGGCGCGGAGATGATCCCTGCATCAACGAGTGAGGAGTTGATCGGGCCTTCGGAATTGAGCAGCACGATCCAGGCGTAGGTTCGGATCAAGAAGTTTGTCCAGAAGGGGAGCACCACAAGAACCAGTGCCACCGTGCGCCAGCGCTTGGGCAATCGGGTGATCGCGTAGGCCGTTGGGTAACCAATGACGAGGGCAAAAACCGTTGTGGTGCCGGCGATGACGAGTGAATTGCTCAATACGTTCAGATACACCGGCTCAAAAGCGCGCACATAGTTTTCGAGAGTGAACTCCCACACGATCCCACCAAAGCGACCGCGCTGGAAAAACGAGTAGACCAAAACCAGCAGGACAGGGATAGTCATGAAAAGGGTGATGTAGAGCAAACCCGGTCCGGCAAAGATGGCACGACCAGTCAGGGCGCGGCGCCGAGCGGCACCGCGCCCTGACTGAGTTGTCGAGGCTGACATAACTGCTTTCGTTAGCTGGACGTGACCTCGGTGGCGATCTTGGTGTAGAGCGGGCCGGCTTCGCCGAGATCCACGAGACCTTCGCCCTCAAGCAGCTGTGCCGGAGTTACGCCCATGGGTGGGTATGACTCGGCGAGTGCCGCACCAACTTGATCCATCGCTGCCTTGTTCGGCACGTTGTACAGAATGTTTTCCGCAACCCACGCGTGGTTTGCCGGGTCGAGGATGTAGTTGATGTAGGCGTGAGCTGCTTCTTTGTTCTTCGACGTCTTGAGAATCACCATGGTGTCGGCCCACAGATCGCTGCCCTCGGAGGGAACAACGAACTTGATGTCGGGGTTCTCGGCGGTGCCGTAGTTGCACCAGCCATCCCATGCCACAACAGCGTTTGCTTCTCCGGACACAAGACGCGAGTAGAACGTGGTGTCGTCGTAAGCGAGCAGACCTGGCTTGGCTGCGATGAGCTTCTGCTTGACCTGCTCCATCTCAGCCTCGTCGGTGGTGTTTGCCGAGAAGCCCAGTGCCTTTTGGGCTGGGAGCATCAACCAACGCTCGGTAGCGAGCGCGGTGACCTTGCCCTGGTTCTCTGCCGACGGTTCAAGAATGGCGTTCCAGCTGGTGGGCTCATCGATCAGATCGCTGCGGTAACAAATTCCGGTGGTGCCCCATGCGTAGGGAACCGAGAACTTGTTGCCCGGGTCGTATGCCAACTCCTGAGCCTCTGGGTAGAGGTTGGAAAGGTTTGGCACGAACTCGGCGTTGATCTGCTCGATCAGACCGGCTTCGTTGAGCGCCTGTGCGAACTGGCCTGAGACGAAAGCTACGTCAATGCCCGAGTCACCGCCTGCGGTGAGCTTGGCCATGATCTCTTCGTTGGTGGCGTGGTTCGTGATGGTCATGGGTGCGCCCACGGCCTCCTGGAACTTCGCTGCCATGTCTTCGGGGTAGTAACCGGCCCAGTTTGAGACCGTGAGGCTCTGCTGGGTGAGGTCGGCCTCGGGATCGAGATCCGCGGCTCCTGAATCGCCGCCTCCGCAGGCAGACAGCACGAGTGCTGCTGAGACCGCGGTAGCAAGAATGGCTCCGGTCTTCTTGACCGAAGATGGGGTTAACGATCGACGCATCTGATCTCCTTTGGGCTGACCCTGTATCTGGGTTCAGGTCATGTAACACCACAACATGGAGGGATTGCAGGCTTTTGTCGAAATTGTTGAATTTGTGTTAAAAAACCTTCTAAGGTCAGCGCGTGGCCCGAAAAAGTGAGCGTAAAGCGGATTTGATTGTCGCAGCGCAACGAGCGATAGCCGAGCACGGCTCAGCCGTTCGCCTCAATCAGATCGCCGAGGCTGCCGGGATCTCGTCGAGCGCGATTTTGTACCACTACCCAGACATCGACGTGCTCCTCGTCGAGGCGAATCGGGCGGGCATGGAGCGCTTCTATAACGAGCGCCTGAACATGATTGCCTCGATAACCGATCCAGCCGAGCGGCTTGCGCTCACGATTTCACTTGGGGTACCCAGAGGAGCTGATGACGAGGAAGTGCGGCTGCTGTGTTCCCTTGGTGGTGAAGCCGCACGCAACATGATCTACGCAGTTCTGCTGACCTCACTGTATGACCGCCAGGTCGGGATGTATCAAAACATTCTGGATCTTGGCGTGCGGCAGGAAGTTTTCACACTTGCTCAAGACTCTCTCACCATTGCGCGAAACCTCGTGGCCTTAGAGGACGCGTACGGTTATCGCATCATGGCCAAACACCCCACACTCGACTATGCGAGTGCGGTCGAATTGATCCTCGATTACGCGCGCTTGGCAACCGCCAGCGCGTTGCCAGCGCCGAACAAGAGCGGACACGTCACACCGATCCGCAGCAAGGAGAACTGACCGATGCCAGATAACACGACGCGTGCGCTGACGATTTTGTTCTTGCCGGAGTCGGCATACGGACCGACGAATCAGTGCATTGGCATCGGCAAGGTCCTGGCCGATCGCGGGCACCGCGTGGTGTTTGCAGCCGAGGCCTCGTGGAAGGGCAAGTTGGCGGCCCTTGGTTTTGAAGAGGATTTAGTGGACCTCGCACCACCCGCTGAGGATGCAGACGAGCAAGACGCAGGCGCATTTTGGAAAGAGTTCATTAAGGAGACGGCACCAGAGTTTCGCAAGCCAACGATTGAACAACTAGAAACGTTCATCAAGCCAACGTGGCAGGCGCTCATTGATGGCGCTATGTACTGCGAACCCCAGCTGAAGCAGATCATCAAGCGGGTCAAGCCCGATGTGGTGGTAGAAGACAACGTGCTGTGCTTCCCCGCGATGATGACCGCTGGTGTGCCGTTTGTGCGGATCGTTTCCTGTAACCCCTTGGAGATGAAGGGTGCCGGAATCGCGCCACCATTCTCAGGCTATGCGCAGGACGATTCATCGAACTGGCAGGAGTTTCGCGACCGCTACGAGAGCACACATCGTGAGATGTGGACCGCTTTCAACGAGTTTGTGATCTCCTCCGGCGCACCCGCCCTGCCCGATATGGAGTTCATCCACACCTCTGATGCGGCGAACCTCTACGTGTTCCCAGAAGAGGCCGACTACACCAACGAGCGCCCACTTGACTCCACCTGGCACAGAATGGATTCATCCGTGCGTTCCACCGATGAGCCATACGAGATTCCAGCTGAGGTGGTCAACCGGCCCGCCGACAGCGCACTGATTTACCTTTCCTTGGGCTCTCTAGGCAGTGCTGACGTGGATCTGATGAAGCGACTTATCGATGTGCTCGGCAAAACCCGGCACAGGTTCATCGTCTCGAAAGGGCCACAGCACGATCAGTACGAGTTGGCAGCGAACATGGTGGGTGCAGAGTTCGTGCCGCAAACAAGAATCATTCCGCTGGTCGACCTGGTTATCACACACGGTGGCAACAACACCACCACAGAGTCACTCCACTTTGGAAAGCCAATGATTCTGCTGCCCCTTTTCTGGGATCAGTACGACAACGCGCAGCGCATGGATGAACTCGGGTTCGGTAAGCGCCTAGCTACGTACGCGTTCACTGAAGAGGAGATGAACGACGCACTCGAGTCTCTCCTCGACAACGCTGATTTGGCTGCGCGCATGGAGGCGATGGCCGCTGCGATTTCGGCACGACAGGGCACCACAGTGGGTGCTGATGTGATCGAAGCCGTGGCGCGCAAGCACGCAACTTCGTGAGTGCATCTGCGCACTTGCCTCCGGCACTTGTTGCCGCGGTGAGCGCGGCTAGTGCGAAGGATTTGCTTCCCGATCGCAGTCAAGTGCGCT
>CAIXFB010000163.1 GCA_903918595.1 uncultured Actinomycetes bacterium | reverse complement strand
GTGAGCGTGTTTCCTGTTTCGACGGATCGTGCCACCGGATCGGCCGCCACCAAAATTGGGCCACGCTCGCGGTCGTACTCCTCAAGCAATATGCGCTGATTACCCGGGCGTTCACGGTAGTCAGCTGCGTCAACCACCTGAATTCGCGTGACGTTCGCCAGTAACGCCAACAGCAGTAAACCGAAGACGAAGGAAATCCGTCTAATCTGCCGGCTCATCATCGCCGCACGATCGTGGTTGGTGCTTCATCAACGCTCATCACCACAACGTCAGGCCGGCGTGCGCGGTCAGAAATACGCAGCAGCAGCGCCACGATGACCCAGTTGGCGATGAGGGAGGATCCGCCGTAGGAAAGGAACGGGGTGGTCAGACCGGTGAGCGGGATCAGACCGGTCACGCCCCCAATAATCACAAACACCTGTAACGCCAACGTAATCGAGAGGCCAGCGGCCAAAAGTTGGCCGAAGGAATCACGCACGGATACCGCGATTCGAAAACCACGCTCGATCAAAATCGCGTAGAGCAGCAGTAGTGCGAACACCCCGGTCACACCGAGTTCCTCACCGAGTGCCGCAACGATGAAGTCGGTGTTAGCGAATGGCACAAGGTTAGGAAAGCCCTGACCAAGCCCTGCGCCGAGAATGCCGCCATTTGCAAAACCGTAGATTGACTGCACGATCTGATAGCCGCTGTTGTCGGCATATGCCCACGGGTCCAGCCACACTGTGACTCGGGCGCGCACATGGCCGAACATGAAGTAGGCAGCGGTCGCCCCGGCTGCAAACAAGATGCCCCCGATGATCACCCAGGAACGTCGTTGGGTTGCGATGTAGAGCATCGAAACGAATAGACCAAAGAACAATAACGACGTTCCGAGGTCGCGCTGGAAAACTAGAACGCCGAGTGATACCAACCATGCAATCAGAATCGGTCCGAGATCACGGGGGCGCGGCAAACCAACACCGAGGACCTTCGTGCGTACCAGTGCGAGCGAGTCCCGAGTGAACACGAGATAACCGGCAAAGAAAATGGTGAGGAAGATCTTGGCCATCTCAGCGGGCTGGAATGAGAAGCCGCCCACGCGGATCCACAGCGTTGCACCGTTCACGGTGGTGCCGATTCCGGGAGCAAGGGGTAACACTAAAAGAATCAAGCCCAGCAAGCCGAACGTGTAGGTGAATCGCTGCAGTCTGCGGTGATCGGGGAGCAGCACGAGTACGGCGATGAACAAGATCGCAGCGACCGTGAACCAGGTGAGTTGGGAGTACACATCGGGCGTGGGTGGATCGACGTTGTTCAGAACTGAGCGACGCGCAACAGCAACGTCGATCCGATAAATCATGACAAGGCCAAGGATCGTCAGCAACGTGGCTACTGGCAGCAGGAGTGGATCCGCGTACGGCGCGGTAAACCGCACCACGAAGTGCATGGTGAGAGCAAGAACACCGACCACCACTGCCGTGATCCACAACCGTTGCGGTGTTCCTTCACCGGTTGCCCAGCCCACCTGCAACGTGCCGAGCAAGCCCAGAATCCACGCGATCACCAACAAAAAGAGCTCAGTGCTCCGCCGTTTTGGTTGCTTGCGGCCAATCGATGCGTCTGCGCTCATGATGCGGGCCTCATGATGCGGGCCCAGACATCAAGCTGCCGGGGCAGCCTTGGGGAGGCAATACCTGACGACACTCATCGGCGCGGGATTGCAGTTCAGCCACGATGCGTTCGGCATCGGCTTGGTCAGCTGCTGGTATTCCCTTGCTCACCAATTCCTGATCGAAGAGCGGGAGCGAACCGACAGTGAGTTCGGTATTGGCGTTCAGGCTGGACAATTCCACACCCGCCAGCGTGGTGGGAACACCTTGATAGATCGCGACGGTCCCGGTTCCGGCTGGGCCCTGAACGGACACGAACCACTGACTCATCAGCCAGGTTTGCCCTGCCCAGAGAGCACCCATCGTGAGCGCGGCAACAACAACGATCGCAAAGCCGAGGGTCAGCAACCGATTCCGACGAGCTTTTTTGTAAGCAGCCTGCTCTTGGGCGGCGGCATATTCGCGACGCTCGCGCTCGCCCCGAGGAATCACCAGATCTGCATCGATCAGGGCTTGTGGTGACGTGGGTGGTCCGCTGTCTATTGCAGGTGGAGCGTCGGGACGGTCTGGATCG
>CAIXFB010000162.1 GCA_903918595.1 uncultured Actinomycetes bacterium | reverse complement strand
GGATCTCACTCGCTTCTAAGTCTGGAATCTCCATCGGGTCAACGACCCGGGCCAGGTTCGCAAATCCGATCACCTGCAATGCATCGAGTGGGTAACTTGTGGCGGTTAATGCATGCAGAGCAAGAGCCATTGTCTTGGCAGCACTCCAGGTGTCGTTCATCACCATGGAAAATGACTGATCCACGAGCAGTGCCACTGCCGCACGCGTAACGGTCTCTGTTTCAGCGACGGCAAAATCCTCCGCATCGAGCAGCACTGAAGACCCGGTGGCTAGACGCCGGTGGCTGGCATTTTGCACTGAGCGCACCACGTCGATTGCCTCATCGTCGCCAAATCGCCACGGCCGATGTGTGCCGGTCGGTTCGCCCGATGCGCCAGCGCGCTGGTTGTCGTGTTCTCCACGCTCTGAGCTGTTGATCTGGTCGAAAACTTTGCGTAGTGCTGATTGACCGATTCGACGAATCGCTTTCGGGCTCAACCGCAAACTGTCGCCTTCGCCAACGAGGAAGCCTTGCTCTGCCAAATCGCGCTGCATCTGATCCATCGCTTGCAGGTCATCGCGCATCCCGCGCCCAAGTGTTCGTTCCACAGCATCGAGATCTATCTGGGAAAGATCTGCCATCGCCTCAGCATCAGCTAATTCAGACATCAGCGACTCTACGTCGCCCAGTTCGGCGAGTGCACGCGTTGCATCAGGGAGGCCAAGTGATGCATCCCCGGTCAGACCCTGGCCTGGCTGGCGCGAAAACTCGGGCCGGAGCGCCTGCAGGTGCGACTGCAACTGCGCCATCTCGTCCTGCAGGCCCATGTCTGAGAGCGCTTGTTGCATGGCTTCGGAGAGTTCAGCGCGCTGCTCAGGGCTCATCGATGCGAGCATTCGATCCATTGCAGCAGATTGCCGCGCTAGTTCATCAATGAATTCATCCAACGTGGCGGGCGCGTCAGGAAAGAAGTCCTTGTGCTTGTCAATGAATTCGCGGTAGTCCTCATCCGTAGCTGTGCCGGCACGGTGGGCGTCTAGCAATGCGTTGAGATCACGCATCATTGCTGCCATCTCGGCCTGCACCTGCGGATCTGCCATGTTCTGTGCAGATTTGCTGAGACCAGCAAACTGCTGATCGATCACGTCTTTACGCAACCGCTCCTGCATCTGTCTGAACACCTCTGCCGCATCTGGAGAGCGCCACGAATATTGACTGAGTGCAGTCAGGGCGCGTGGCACATCGTCAGGCAGCGCGTCGAGCATCGCCTCAGCAAAACGGGCATCATCGGAAGGGTCGGGGAAAAGTGCGGCGCGTTCAAGGTCAACGGCAGTTTCCAGCATGGAGTGCAGATCGCTGAGCAGCCCATCCATCCGGCCGGACTCTCGCAACTTCTTGCGCCGCTCGCGCAACTGCCGAGCCATTTCGGCTAGCCCACGGCGGTCTTGACTGCCCGAGCGCAGCACGTCACGCAGTGCATCTCGCACCGATTCACCAGCAAGGATCCGCTTGCCGATTTCGTCGACCCCGGCGCCTGCATCAACGCGAGGCGCGAGCGGGTCAGGGCCACCGTGAAAGCGGCCGTAGATAGATGGTCTACCGCGATTCAACTGTTCGTCTCGCGATCCGTGGGCGCTGAAGACGCGTATGTGGCACCGCTCCCGGTGTCGTCTTTGTCGATACGACGGGTCAGCCACAACCCCTCTGCAGCGAACTCCACGCACGCGGCCGCAAGCCCGGGGGTTTCGGCCATGCCTGTTTCAGCAGCGCCCACCACAGCACCTAGACCTTCGATCGGGCCGATCGCGTTCAGAATTTCTCGACCGCTCATCACATCTGAGGTTGCCAGCGTGTTGCCGGCATCGAACCACTCGACGAGATGGGTGAGGAATGGACGGGCCTGTTGGCCACTGAGTAGGGCTCGCCATGACTCAGCGGTTGCCTGACGGGCAAGCAGCACCAACGTTTCTTCCTCGAATCCTTCTTCGGTGACATCGAACTCCACCTTGCCGCGAAGTGCGGGCACCACATCAATGAGATCTCCGACGCGAGCAACAGGTTCGTCATCGCCTGCGATTGCAGCTCTCCGCAGCGCAGCACCCGAAAGTTCTTCAACGCACGCAATGGAAAACCGCGCGGAGACTCCACTGCGTTGATCGATAGCAGGAGAGGCGCGTACCGCTCTGGTGAACCGGGCAACGATGTCGAGCATGTGTTTCGGAATCACGGCGCGGATATCTGCCTCTTGTTCGAGCAAAGCGATTTCAAGTTCCAGATCGAGCGGGTAGTGCGTGCGGATCTCTGCTCCGAACCGATCCTTGAGCGGAGTGATGATGCGACCGCGGTTCGTGTAATCCTCTGGGTTAGCACTGGCAACGACCAACATGTCGAGGGGGAGGCGCAGGTTGTAACCGCGCACCTGGATGTCGCGCTCTTCAAGCACATTGAGCAGCGCCACTTGAATGCGCTCCACAAGGTCGGGCAGTTCATTGATTGCGAAGATGCCGCGGTTCGTCCGCGGGACTAACCCAAAGTGAATCGTCTCCGGATCACCCAATGTGCGACCCTCGGCAACTTTGATCGGGTCAACGTCGCCCACCAAGTCACCGACCGACGTGTCCGGTGTTGCCAGCTTCTCGCCGTACCGCTCACTGCGGTGTCGCCAAGAAATGGGAAGAGCATCACCGAGCTCGGTAGCCAACCTTCGACACCTTGCGCACACCGGCGCCGTTGGTTCGTCGTTGATCTCGCAGCCTTTAACAATGGGCATCCACTCATCGAGCAGGCCAATGAGGGAACGGATCAGGCGCGTCTTTCCTTGCCCGCGTTCACCCAGTAACACAAAGTCATGTCCGGCGAGCAGCGCACGCTCCACCTGCGGGCCCACAGTGTCCTCGAAGCCCACGATGCCTGGAAGGGTGACGTGACCCTCCCGCAATCGCGTGAGCAGGTTCTCCTGAAGTTCCTGCTTCACGGTGCGCGCTTGGTAGCCCGAATCGAGCAACCCGGCTAGATCAGTCGGCAGGTCAGTGGGCGGAGTGGGCGCGAAAGTGGTCATCTGCTGACCGTACGGCGGTTCAGGGCGTGACGCCAGCGGGCCTCCAAGCGGGTGAAGTGGTTTCCGATTCCCGCAAGAAATGAAGTCTGAAAACTCGGTTCTAGAAGGTCGGCACTGCCGTGTTCACGAGCCCCAGGCGACCGTCACACGCGCCGGCCGCCGAAAAGCGAAACCTGCGGGTGCATCTGCCGAGACGAGTCGGATACCGGGCAGTCGGGCGAGCATGCGCTCGAGAGCGATGGTGGTCTGCAGCCGTGCCATGTGAATACCCAGACACGCATGTGGACCGAAGGAGAAGGAGAGTCCCTTGTTGGAATTTCCACGGTGGATATCGAATGCGGTGGGCTGCACGAACGTAGCGGGGTCACGATTCGTAGCGAGAACGGACACCCCAACAAACTCCCGCGCGGGTATCTCAATCCCTGCGATCACCTTGTCCTCCAGTGTCCAGCGTTCGATGAAGGACACGGGTGGGATCAATCTCCGGGCCTCCTCCTGCGCATCGCTGAGCAGCGAGATGTCCGCACGAACTTCGTCCAACTGATCGGGGTGCTGCAGCAGCAGGGTCAGAGTGGTGAGTACGGAGGCCTGGATCGTCTCGATGGCGCCGAACATCACCACTCGTAGTTGGGCGACGATCTCATCGTCCGAAAGTCCCTGCGGATCCTTGGCCAGCATGGCCGTAAGTGAATGCCCGGGGTTGAGCCGGTTCTTCGCCAGCTCACCGAGCAAGATTTCATTGAGCTGCTCGCAGGCTCTTTCTGCAGCACGGATCGGCTCTGGGTCGCCGTTGTAGTCCATTCCACCGGCGATTGCGGAGTAGATGGACGTCATCTCCGGCACGTCGTCAAGGGATAGTCCGAGCGAGTAGCCGGCCATGCGGATGGCGAATGGTGCCGCGAAGGCGTCGTCGAGTTCCACAGTGCCCGCGTCGATGAACGCGTCGATCAGTTCCTCTGCCAGATCGGTGATCGGCTGCGCGTAGTAGTCCTGCACCACGCTGCCCTTGAAGGGACCTTCGAAGGGCTTGCGCATGCGGGCCTGCTCGTCGCCATCGACAGTGAGCATCATGCGTCCGGCTGCAGCGCGCACGAGATTCTCTTCGGCCTCCACGGTGAGTCCGGCGTTTCGGCCCAGCACCTCGCGGGCAGCCTCCCGGCCGGTT
>CAIXFB010000161.1 GCA_903918595.1 uncultured Actinomycetes bacterium | reverse complement strand
CACATGGTGCACACCCACGAACTCCCGCCACTCCCGCAACGGGAATCGCGAATCATTGCGTCACAGTGGATTGAAGCGCCGAACGAGATCATGACGCTTGGTGATGATCTCCAAGCCGACCCTGGATACCTGCGTCGCATCAATCGGTACCTGCTTTGGCGCGCGGGTCCAGCAGTACGTGCGCGTGCGCGCTATGCAGCCGTCGATAGCACTGACCTCGAACGCATTTGGACCTTTGAGTTAGATGCAGAGGGCAACGGCGAAGGTCTCGGACCCGACGGAATCATTCACAGTCGATTCCGTACATGGAAGGAATCGTTGCGCGATGACCCGGAACTCGGATCCGAGTCCGACGAAGTGAGTTAGCCCTTCGTTACCAACGCGCCCGGGAAGAACAGTCCATGTGGTTCATGATGCGAAGCCTGAACGCACTGTCGGCTGCTACAAATAACGTATGAATTCAATACAAGGAACCCGCCGTTCAGGGCTGCTCGCGACTGCTGTCGTTGCAATCGTGCTCGCCACTGTTTCCCTTGCCGCATGCGGCGGAAAAAGTGGCTCATCGAGCCCCCCGACCACTGCCAACCCCACCGCCGGAGCACCCGCTCCCACGAACCCTGTTGCAGGCCGTAAGCCGATCAATCCAAACAACGCTCCAGCCGTCGGGCAGCAGTACCCAGCTGCAACGTCATTCCAAACAGGCATCCCGGTGATGGACGGAAACTTTGCTGATCCATTTGTTCTCATCGAAGGAACGACCGCATACGCCTACGCAACCAACATCGCCAACGCCAACATTCCAGTTGGAGAACTCAACACCACGACACAGATGGGTCAGTTCCTCGGCGATGCACTTCCGACTCTGCCGTCTTGGTCGAAGCCCGGTTCTGTCTGGGCACCCTCGGTCTACGACCGTGGCGACGGGACCTACGTCATGTTCTACGACACCATCTATGGCTATCCAGGCTTCCAGTGCATTAGCGCTGCGACGTCAACAAATCCGGCCGGTCCATTTGTCGACAATTCGAGTGCACCTTTCGTCTGCCCGCTTGATCTTGGTGGCGCGATCGATGCTTCGATGATCAAGGTCAATGGTTCGCCGTATTTGATCTATAAATCAGACGGCAACTGCTGCAGCCTCCCCACCACAATTTTTTCGCAGCCGCTCAGTTCTGATCTCCTCAGCGTGACCGGCACTCCGACTGCCCTCATCACAAATGACCAAGCGTGGGAATCAGATGTGGTCGAAGGACCGGAAATGATTCAAGTCGGCTCGCAACTTTGGTTGTTCTATTCCGGCAACGATTGGAATACCGCCAACTACGGAGTTGGTTACGCGAAGTGCGCATCAATTACTGGTCCGTGCACGAAGCCTTCATCATCAGCGCTGTTCACGAGCACACCTGACGCTGTTGGTACTGGTGGCCAAACATTCATTATCCAGGGCACCAAAGCGGGCATGGCCTACCACGGCTGGATGCCTGGTCAGGTCAATTCCTCGACTGGAGAACGTCGCCTCTACGTCGGAACACTCGACTTCTCAAGTGGCGCACCCGTTCTCGTCGCCTACAAATAACCCGAACGAACTATCACTCTTCGTTCGGCGCGAATGTGTCGCGTCCCGCTTGATCGCGAACCTCACGGATTCGCGCTTCAAGCGACGACGTGTCGCCTTCCATCATGAACGTGCTGTAGGCAACGCGACGCTGCGAATGCAGTGGCGGAGTTGAACAATGCAATGTGCAACTCGTGTGCACAGTGACATCTCCAGGTTCGGTTGCAACAAAAATCTGAGGAAGATCAATCTCTTCCGACAATCCGAACTGGCTGAGGTTGACTCGGTGCGAACCAGCAACCACTCCCAATTGTCCATTTTCTGGACCCGACGCGGTGAGCGACACACCGCAAATGATCTGCAGACACTGGTAACTGTGTAGCCCTAGTGAGCAGTCCTTGTGCCAGGGCAAATCGGAGATGCCTTCAACAACTCCTACAGGCTTCATCAACACATCAATGTGATCAAACTCATGTTGCGCGTCACACAAGGCAACAAAGCCACCAAGTCGCTCGACCATTGATACCTCGAGTGCATCTTCCGGCAGGTCATTAACGCGCACGCACTGCGGTTCATCGACTCCCGCCACCGTGGCGTACCACGCTTTGTCGTCCGCTGGAGTTGCTCCGGCGTGCAGTTGGTCAACTGCCCGGTTCATCAACGCGACTTCATCGGGAGTGAAGACGCCCTTAAGAAGAAGGAATCCAGTTTCCGAGAGAAAATGCATGAGTTCCAAGGGATCGTCGTCGATACGAAACGAACGAGTCAGATCAAGAGGAGAACCATTTCGATCGACAAAAGAAATCGCGCCGGGTTCGTATCCTTGCCATCCATCAACCAACGCTCGCAGCGTTGTCTCCCAAGCGATGAGGTGCATGACATTCCCGCGAGTCATAACAGGATCGCCCGATACCAGCACAGCTACTGAACTGCGAATGTTTCCGACAAGATCAGAAAACCAACAATCAGTGAGATCGGCTCGCGCACGACCAAAGTCGCCGGGCTGCACTCGCAATGATCCATTGTCATCGATGTCCCAGGTGTAGGCGTCATCTCCAACTGCGATCACAATTGACTCAAGCCCCGAATTATGCAGCGACGTTGCAGCGAGAACGCCATTCACCTCAAGTAAGCGCGGCACTTCGTACGTGTGGAAATCAACGATTTCGATCTCGCGGAGGTCATCCACCGTTCGACTACGAAGATCAAATCGACTACCCATTTTGAACGTCCCCCCGAAACAATCCGCCGAAGCCAATGTGTCCGATCAGCACAATCACTGATCGGACACACCGCAATGAACTAACCCTTCGTTACGAGCGCGCCGGGGAAGTCACCGGCAGCGCGGAACTCATCAAGATGAGCGTGGTAATCGAGAAGGCTTCCCGAGTACACGAGACCCTTCGCAGCCTTTTCGTCGGGCACCGACAT
>CAIXFB010000160.1 GCA_903918595.1 uncultured Actinomycetes bacterium | reverse complement strand
GGATGATGCTTCCGCAGACTGGGTGAAAACGTTGTCGTGGGATTTGCCGCAAACTGTTGAGGGTATGGAGGCTTTCCTAGGTTCGGATTGGCGGGAGATAATGGAGCCTCTTCCGGCTTGGCTTGCTGCGCCGGATTCTCTAAAAAAAATCACGCTGCTGAAGCACGCTCAGCACGACCAGAGTTCCCACGGCAGGAAAGGCTCCGCGAAGCACGGCACCCACGATCAGTCATCTCACGGGAATTGGGCGCGTGGGGGCGAGGAATCGGATCTGACTTCAGGGGTTGACGTTGCTGCCATAGATGTCGGCTTCCAACGCGGGTCGCTTATCACACCGGAGCAGCAATCAGCGCGGGACGAGGCCGAGCGGCAGTTACGGGATAGGGGATTGGTTGTATCTGAGTTCCAAGGGCGAGTGACATCGTGGAAATATGCGACCGTTGACGGTGTCGATTTTGTGCGGTCTGAGGGCGACGGCAAGCAGCATTCTGACCCGAGGCATCAGAAAATAATTTCCGATGTCGTCAATGACGTTTACGACAAGACTCTTCCCAAAGGCACCGAACGCCCTTCCATTCACATGCTGAATGATGAAGGCGGTATGGCGGTCGCGGGGAATGATCGGATGCAAGTGCATCCGCAGATGTTTGATGACGCCGTCATGTCCAAGTACATGAAAGACTGGAAGGAGGGCGGGGCGGTAACGGGTTCTCGCGGCGGCAACGCCGATGATGCGAGAACTGGTGTTCTAACCCACGAAATAGGGCATATTGTTCAGCACAAGGTTGACAAAATCCCGTCTGCGCGAGATGCCGTCAACAGGTTCATAAACGACGATTCGGTGCGGCCAGACCCCAGAGACCCAGACGGGGTTAAGAGCAGTGGCCCTAGGTGGACCCGTGATTATCTGTACAACCCGGAGTGGACTCCCGAAAGCGATATTGGTTTGAGAGACCTGTTTCGGAGCGTGTATGCCACTGAATCTCCCCGAGAATGGTTTGCTGAGGCGTTCACCGATTATGTGTTGAATGGCGAGAATGCTTCGTCGTCCAGCAAGGGGTTGATGTCGATTGTCGATGGTGCATTGAATGGCGCTGTCGCGAAGCACGGCACCCATGACCAGTCCGATCACGGCAGGCGCGGGTCAGGCTCCCCCGCTGGAAGGGCACTGGATCCCACCAACGAGGATGATGTCCGTGAAGCGTTCACGGGGACCATTGAGACTCGGGCGGGCACCGTCAGCGTAGTCGTTGATTCGGTTGAGGTGTTCGATTTCTCAACCAGCGTCAAAGGGGCGTTGATCGACTCGGATGGCAAAGAGGTAGGCGAATGGTTCAGGACCGTTGTACCGGAGACCAAGGTCATGTACAACGAGGTTCTTGTCGTTAGCGAGGGCAGCAGGGGTTCAGGGATAGGCACCGAGTTCCAGAAGCATTCGGAGCGGGCTGCCGTTGCCCTTGGCATGGAGAAGATCACGATTAAGGCCGCTGACGACGGCAAGGAAGCGTGGGCGTCTGAACGATTCGGGTTCGATTTCGCCGGTCCTCCATCAGAGGGGCTGTATCGGGCAAAGATGGCTGCGTCGTCACCGAGGATCAATCGTCCCCAAGATGTCAAAAAGATCGAAGAGTTGGAACGCAAATTTGAGGGGCCGGAATCGGGTTGGCCTAAGCCGCATGAAATCCTCGCGGTGGGTTCCGGCGAGACTCCTTACAAGTTGTATTCGGAGCATGTTTTTTACACGGTTCCACCGAGGCAGTCGCTGGGGCAGAGCATTCTCAGTCACGGTTGGGATGGGAAGAAGCCAGCCGATCGGGTGACGAAGCGGGTTGAGCCGAAGATGTTCTACGTCACCGTGGAAAGCGACTATGCCGGTTCGGGTGCTGTCGCAAAGCATGGGATCCATGATCAGAGTTCCCACGGGAATTGGGCACATGGCAAGGGAACGGGTTCGCACGCGGGCGAGGCGAAGATGGGGCCAGCGTCAGCGACCGACGGTTACGGCAATGCGCGGACCACTACCTACATTTCAGGGAACAGGGGTGAAACGCAGACACCGCTACCGGACGGCTGGTTCCGGGCGACGGAGCAAGAGCATGACGATTACGACCGGGCAGCCATGCGGGCGATGATGCGACCCGAGATGCTCGAAGGGATCGATAAGGGTTCACCGCTTGAAGATGATTACTTGCGGGCGTACAGAAGCGTTGCCGCTTCCAAAGCCCAACTATTCGCTGGCCCCAACGGAACAGGGGTCGTCGTCCAAGGCGAAATCTCTTGGAGGGATGATTTCACTCCTGAAGACTTCGTGCAGAATCTGAAGCAAATCAGTGAATTGCAGAGGGTGACGCCAGCACCGGGACTTCAAGTTATTGTTGGTACACAAGAGTTTTCCAAGCACAGTTTTGATGAAAGCACGAGAGGGTTTGTTGACACCCGCGACGTTGACACGATG
>CAIXFB010000159.1 GCA_903918595.1 uncultured Actinomycetes bacterium | reverse complement strand
TCCCACGCACCGTGCGAGAGCACTGAATACGCGGGCCGCGGCGCCGGCCGGATGAACTCCTCCGAGGTAACAGCGATCACCCGATCAGGGTCAGCACCGATGAGCCGGAAAATCTCTTGGGTGAAGCCATGCCAAGAGACCGAGCCAGAGTTAGTGGCGTGAAAGATTCCTGACGGCGGGTGCGCGTCGACGAGCGCCATGATCTGCATCGCAAGATCGGCAGCAAACGTGGGCTGACCAAACTGGTCGTCAACCACGCGAACAGTTTCATGTTCTTTTTCCAACCGCATCATCGTCTTCACAAAGTTCGAGCCGTTCATTCCATACAGCCACGCGGTGCGAACGATGTAGTAACGGCCCTTGAGCTCATCGCGCATCGCGATTTCACCCTCGAGCTTGGTGCGGCCGTAGGCAGATCGCGGGTTTGGCGCTGATTCCTCGCGGTAGGGAAGGGTCGCATCACCGGAGAACACGTAGTCCGTGGAGATCTGCACCATCCACGCATCACTCTCAGCGCACGAGCGGGCCAAAACTTCAGCGCCCACACCATTTACCAGGTGTGCGCCTTCTTCGTTTTCTTCCGCTGCATCAACAGCCGTCCACGCTGCGCAGTTGATGACTACATCGGGCTTGGCAATATCAAATGCGGCCGCAACAGATGCCGGATCGGTGATGTCGATGTCCGGTAGATCGAAACCAAACACGGCATCACCGCGGGCGGTGTAACGGGCAACGAGTTCAGAGCCGAGCTGACCGTTGCTGCCGGTGATGAGTACGCGCATGAAAGTAAGGGGCCCGACTACTTGATCGCAGCTTTGGACTTCAGTGGACGCCACCAGTCCTCGTTATCCCGGTACCACGCGACTGTCTCCGCCAAACCTTCAGTGAACGTGTGTTGGGGTGCGTAACCCAGTGCCCTGATTCGGGAATCATCCACCGAGTAACGGCGATCGTGGCCCTTGCGATCTTCAACGGGCTGCACCATCGACCAGTCAACGTCCATCGCTTCAAGCACCCGCTCGGTTAGCTCTTTGTTGTTCAGTTCCAGGCCGCCGCCAATGTTGTAGCTCTGACCCGGCTCGCCTTTCTCGATCACGATCGCGATGCCACGGCAATGATCATCAACGTGCAACCAGTCGCGCACATTCAGACCATCGCCATACAACGGCACCTTGTTACCGTCGATCAGGTTCGTCACGAACAACGGGATGACCTTCTCCGGGAACTGGAAGGGGCCGTAGTTGTTCGAGCAGCGGGTTGAGGAAACGTTTAAGCCGTATGTGACGTTGTAGGCGCGGACCAACATCTCTGCTGCTGCTTTGGCCGCCGAGTACGGCGAGTTCGGTAGCAGCGGCTCGGTTTCAGTCCACGAACCCTCATCGATCGAGCCGTAGACCTCATCGGTCCCGATGTGCACCGTGCGCGGGATGCCATGGCGAAGGCAGGCGTCGAGAATTGTTTGGGTGCCCACCACATTGGTGATGATGAAATCTTGCGGGCCGTGAATCGAGCGGTCCACATGTGTCTCGGCAGCAAAGTTGACCACCACATCGTGGCCAGGGAGTACCTGATCGAGCAGGTCTCCGTCGCAGATGTCGCCCTGCACGAAGGTGAACCGTGGATCATCGGAGACTGATGCGAGGTTGTCGAGGTTGCCCGCGTAGGTGAGCTTGTCGTAGACGGTCACGCCGGTCACGGGCTGGCCGTACGCGCCGGCCATGAGTTCGCGGACGAAATGGGATCCGATGAAACCGGCTGCTCCGGTCACGAAATAGCGCACGAGTACCTCTCTCTTTGGGCCCTATCCAACCACCACATGGGTTCCACTCCGAACAAAGAGGAGTCGGTCCCTGACTCAAGGGACAATACTGGGCCCGTGCACACACCTGGGCGCTTCGTCGTCGTCCTCATCTCTGGTCTGATTGCGGCTTCCAGCCTCGCTATTGCGCCACCCGCCAGCGCCAATGGCTGCATCGGCGGCAATTTCCCCTCGGGTGATGGGTCGGCTGGATCACCCTTCGAGATTGCCGATGCCGGAGATCTGGCATATCTAGCCTCCGACTTCAGATGCTTTGGTTACGCCTTCCGGCAGAGCGCGGACATCTCACTCACCGGAGCGTGGACGACGCCCATTGGCGATTCCACAGACTTTTTCGCTGGCACCTACGACGGCGGCGGGTTCTCGGTCACTGGGCTCTCTGCAGGAACGCCATCAGCGACGGATGTGGGGCTCTTCGGCTCAGTGTCGGGAGCCACAATTAGCAATCTCACCGTGATCGGCGCAATCACAGCTGATTGGCGTGCCGGCGGCATTTCTGGGTCTGCTACCAATAGCACCTTTCGAAAAGTGCACACCAATGTAAGCATCAACGCAACAGACACTGCCGGTGGAATCGTTGGCTCCATCGACACGGGTGTAGTTATCGAGGACTCCACCGCTGCTGGGAACATCTCTGGGCCCAACGGCAATCTCGGTGGCCTCGTAGGTGTTAGCAACCCAACCAGTGGTTCAGTTGTCCTTACGATCCGCAGATCCTCCGCATCAGGCAATATGACGAGTGGA
>CAIXFB010000158.1 GCA_903918595.1 uncultured Actinomycetes bacterium | reverse complement strand
TACACCCAGGTGATGCTGCTCGTCGCCCAAGCTTTTGAAGTCTTAGCCGCTGCCACTTTGTTCGCCGGCCTCATCTTCTCGGTGGTGCTATCACTGCGCACATATATCCGCACCAAAAGCGGCGCCTCCGCTTACAAGATCATGCGCCAGTCATTCGGTGGCGCAATCCTGCTGGGCCTCGAGATCCTGGTCGCCGGCGATCTCATTCGAACCGTCGCCGTTGCCCCCACACTCGAAAACGTCATAGTTCTCGCGATCATCGTTTTGATCCGAACCTTCCTAAGTTTCAGTCTCGAAATAGAAATCGACGGGGTTCCCCCCTGGCGAAAAGGACTGGTCAGTGGCGCCACAGTCATCAATCAGGCCCGCAAGAACGCATCCGATGCATAATCCGCAGGTGAAAGAAAACAACTCATGATGGGTGCGCCCGGGCCCTGCCCCGCGTGTGAAAGCGTCGACCTCGAACGTCGCGGCGGTAAAGACTTTTGCCCTCGGTGCTACTACATACAGCCCTGTTGCGACGGCGGCATCTGCACATAACTGACCGGGCAGTGTGCCGATCAGCACGGCAACACGGCCCGGGCGCGGTTACCCTGCCAAGTGGAGGGGATCACTATGGGAAAGCTCGACGGCAAGGTTGCACTCATCACAGGTGGCGCACGTGGCATGGGTGCAGTCCACGCACGGACTCTGCAGGCTGAGGGCGCAATCGTCGTCATCACCGATGTGCTCGATGACGAAGGCGCTGCGGTGGCCAAAGAACTTGGCATCACCTACCTGCATCACGACGTGACCGATGAAAAGCAATGGAACAGCGTCATCACTGAAACAGAGAAGCTTCACGGTCCTATCGCAATCTTGATCAACAACGCTGGTGTTGTGGGATTCACACCGGTTGCCGACACCGATCTTGATGAGTGGAACCGAGTGCT
This sequence comes from uncultured Actinomycetes bacterium, assembly GCA_903918595.1. GTDB lineage: Bacteria > Actinomycetota > Actinomycetes > S36-B12 > S36-B12 > CAIXFB01. The sequence goes on along the minus strand of CAIXFB010000158.1, from coordinate 691 downwards.
CGCTATCAACTTGACCGGACCATTCCTCGGCATCAAGACCATCACGCCATCCATGCGCAAAGTGGGTGGTGGCGTCATCGTCAACATCTCCTCGACCGCCGGCATGATCGGCTACTCCAACCTCAGCGCGTACGTCTCCAGCAAATGGGGACTGCGCGGACTCACCAAAGCAGCCGCATTGGACCTGGCAGCAGACAACATTCGTGTTGTGTCCGTGCATCCCGGTGGTGTGCGCACACCCATGACCGCCGGCATCGACACCCCAGAGAACTACAAGCGTCAGCCAATCAAGCGCATCGGTGAGCCAGAAGAGATCGCGAAACTCGTGCTCTACCTCGTTGCCGATGCCACCTACTCCACGGGAACGGAGTTCATCGCCGACGGAGGGGCAACTGTGGGGCAGGTGCTCAACGTGTGATTCCATTGAGGTCACCTCAGAGATGGAGTCTCACATGCGTCTTTCACGCGCCCTTACGTTCACGGCAGCAACTGCAGCAACAGCCCTCGCGCTGTCCGCCGTGCCTGCCCAAGCTGCATCGCTCTCACCGGCAACCGTTGCCGACGCCTACTCCGTCATGCTCACTCCCACGCAGGCGAAACTGGTCGGCATCGGCAAGCAGAGAGTCTCAAACTTCGGGGTCGCGAACTCGACCAAGGGCGCCCCTGACGCACCGTGGTTGTGCGATCTGAC